>JAYEFV010000132.1:0-4388 GCA_034658755.1 Thermodesulfobacteriota bacterium
CAGCATAGAGGCTCCCTTGAGTTCCTATCACGCTATGATGAAGTGGCCCACCTTTTGACCGGCAAACCAGATGCTGGGGCAACAGACGGAATTGACTGGATTCACGATCTGTGCAACGCACTGGATATAGCGCCGCTTTTCGAATTCGGAATCACGGAAGCTCACTTTCCTGAAATGATCGCCGGAGCTAAAAGAGCGAGCAGTATGAAAGGAAATCCTGTTGAATTAACCGATGAAGAGTTAATCGAAATCTTAAGAAAAGCCGTTTGAATATTATGTTAGGCTAAGAGCCGATAAGACTGAATCGTTTGTTATCTTTTAAGGATTTATCGAATGTTAACGTGACATTCGCTCCGGCCTTCTCATTTGAACGGCCAATATAATAATCTGAAAAATCGCCTTTTTCTTTATGATAATCATTCAAAGCCTGCCATACCGTATCCTTGTCTACAATCTCAAACTGGGCCGTTATCATGATGCTGTCTAGAACAGCAACAATCTGAGGCTTTCCAAAATCGTATGCGCTTTCAAGAACCCAAACCAATTCACATAACACGATTGGCTGTATCACCAGTTTTTCACCTTTTGCTGCAGCCCCTTCGATTTCTTTTGCGGCCAATCGGGCCTGTTTCTGATGGTCCTGAGTCAGATATCGAACCAGAACATTGGTATCCAAACCCTTCATCAGATCTTACCTTTGCGCTGTTTTATGGCGAGGTTCATATCTTCTATTGTCACCGGCTTTCTCCCGGGACGGAATAACATTCCTTTTAAGCGCTTAACATCGTGTACCGCGGGTCGAATCAAAACATCTCCGTTGTCTTGAACGACAAAGTCGAGTTTATCGCCGGGTTGCAGGCCCAAATGATTCCTGACGGCCTTGGGAATGACGGTCTGGCCTTTACTGGTAAGTGTGGAAGTCGGCATTAATTTCCCCTCTCAATAATTTCTTGCCAAAACAGAAAATTCTTACATTATGGTAAGCAAGATTTAAACCCGAGTCAAGTTTTTCTTTTTTGCTTGTTGTTTGGCGAAAGCAAATTTCGGATTGGCGCATTCCCCAAGGTTTGCATCTCGGTTTAAGGATTAAAATCAAGCAGCCACTTCCATGCGGGGATTATGCGTATAGCAGCGCCATCCATCTCAACAGCCGCTGCCTCACTGACATTGATGAGTTGAAAGTCAGCGTCGGGCAAAGTGGAGCTTGCCTCATATAGTGCGCGATATTCCCGTTCGCGCGTTGCCGGATTGCTGACGTTTGCCGCAACCTGGATTACTTGCCGGGTTCCATCCGGATACTGTGCAAAAAAGTCGACCTCATACCCTGATGAAGTCAACATATAGGAAACCCGAGCTCCGCGGCGGCAGAGTTCCATGAACACACAATTTTCCAGCAGATGACCCATATCCGGTTCACGTGTCAGCGCGAAGGCTGCGCTTAATCCGGTGTCAATGACATAAGGCTTAACCGGATTAACCATGCGCTTGCGTTCGGAGCGCGTGTAAAGAGAGATGGTGCGCAACAAAAAAACATCTTGAAGATAACCAAGATATTCGTGCAAGGTCGTCTTTGCCACCTTGAATCCTTGGGATTTTAATTGATTGTAGAACTTGTTTACCGTGAACCGAGAACCCGCATTTCTTATGAGATGCCTGATCAACGTCTTCATTACGACGATGTTTGTGACCTTAAACCGATCAACGATATCACGAAAGAGAACTGTGTTCACATAACCTTGCAATAAGAGATGGCGGTCCATTGTTGACAACCCCTGTGCTTCGGGAAAACCGCCGTTTCTTAAATACACGAGCAACTGATTCTCTAAAAGAGACCGCATTTGTTTATTGATCCGCCGGAGCGACCGTGGAACATCTATATTTCGGCTTTTCAGAAATTCCCTATAGCTATAAGGGTAAATGATGGCTTCTACCGAACGCCCGCGCAGGGATGAAGCGATTTCCCGGCTCAGCATCTTAGCCGAAGAACCGCTGACATAAATCTGAACGTTCTCGGAATCCATCAGACGCCTGACATACTTTTCCCATCTTTCGACGAGTTGAATTTCATCAAAGAAGAAGCATACCTTGTCGTAACGTGCTTCGGGATACATGGCATAGTACTCATCGGAAATCCAATGCAAGTCTCTGAATGCCATGTCCGCCAGGCGCTCATCTTCAAAGTTAAAGTAGACAAGCCTGGATCGATCAATGCCTTGTTCTAAACAATGCTTCATTGTCTGGTATAAATAATAGGTTTTTCCGGCTCGCCGCATGCCGATAACGGCATAGACTTTATTCGGTATTTTCGGAACTCGGCATTCCCGTTCAACTATATCCGGTATGTCCATGCTGACAGCATCGGCCAGTCTCTGTTGGATGATGTCTTTCATTATTTATCCCTCCCAATAAAAGCACTATTTTCTTATTTTGTCCTTATATATAAGGACATATATTTATTGTTTTGTGCTTTATGTCAAGGATAATTTCGAAATGTTGTCAAAATGAATAATAAGGTGTTTCAGGAAATCCAGTGGGTATAAAGGTTGATGGCTTCGTAAAAAGTCCGAAAATTGGCATTTTATCCATTTCGCCAATTATTATTTCAATAGGTTATAAGGACGATTTTTGAATATTTTGACTTTTTACGAATGCATCAAGATTAGGTGTTTGTACATTTTGTCATGACACTAAAGATAGGTTTAAGGATTAAAAATCAAGCGGCCGCTTCGTCCCAATTTGAACGAGCCGATCATCAAGGGAATCGTCACTCGAACATAGAGCCATAGATCAGGGTGTCTGAAATCGAAAGCCATTGTGAACCGCATTCCGACTTTCCTTGCACCCCAGATCTAAACCATGAAATTTCCGATAAAGGCCCCGATTAAAACGCCCCAGGAAAAACCTTCCATGGGAGGCGTTTTTCACTGATTTTATCCTTGCTTTTTAACTGTCATTCGCTTAAACCCTATCGTTGCATAAACAACACATCAGATTATACGTTAAACGGCTTAGACAAAGGCTTTGCGTTGATTGTAGTAACCATAATAAGACTTAACCGTTGGTGGCATTCAATGAAAACACCTTTTTTGCTGTGTTGTTTACCTTTCAGGAAAGCCGATGACACCGCATCTCCTGCGTTATCAAGACCTTGCGGTAGACGACTACAGCTGCGGCCTTGAACCTGCGGTATCCTCGACTTTTGCAACGTTAGAGTAAGCATCCTGCGGTTTAACTCAAAAAAGGGGGGACAAACATTTTTGTTAGTATCCCTTGAATATAAGAATAAAGAAATGGAAAAATAATGAAACTACATCACATGGCTATAGTCTGCAGTTCCATTGAAAGGGCCGACAGATTCTATGAGGGGATCCTTGGCCTGCAAAAGATAAAATCCGGAACACTTGACCGGGTGTTTGGAGAACAACTTTTTGGTATATCTCAAGAATGTGAAATGATCCTCTATGGAAACGAGGACTTTAGAATTGAGGTCTTTGTCACCGTCTCTGATCCTAAAATGAAGGCACCTTATCTTCACCTCTGCCTGGAAGTAAAAGATAGAAAATCCTTTACAGAAAAGTGTGAAGAAGCAAGTTTAACGGTCAAACGTATCCCCAGGGGAGATTATCTGATTATTTTCATCGAGGATTATGACGGAAATCTGTTTGAAATCAAGGAGTCCATGACAGAATAACCGGATGAAAGTCTCTATCCCATGTCTTGGGCCTCCCCTCATAAGCGCTAAGTTATTTTTTGCGCCGGAAGGACTGTGGAAGGTTTACTGAAAAAGATGAACATCGAACATCGAACGTCCAACATCGAATGTTGAATGAAAGACAAAAACAAGGGCAAGAATTTCATTAAAAGAACTTAGGGAGACCCAAAGATGGTTAAAAGTTATTCAGGAAGGTACCATTAATTAAAAAACCTGAACTACTAAATGATATTTTAGAGGAAACAGAAGAACAAGTTATACAATCGCTTCGCGATTCTATATAACGCGGCTTCGCCGCTCTAAAAAAAGAAATTCCTATACCATCAAGTTAGGGGCTTCGCCCCAATTGGAATGAAGGATGAAGAAAAATGCTAAAGAGTATGACCGCATATGCAAAATCGGAAAAAACCCAAGAAAAACTTACGGTTTTGCTTGAGATTCGTTCTTACAACAGCAGGTATCTTGATATTGCATTGCGTATTCCCCATGGATATCTTGCACTGGAGGAGAAGATAAAAACTTTAATTGCCGGCAAGGTTTCAAGAGGCCGCATAGAGGTTAATCTGCAAGTCAGGGACGATTCCGATGAAGCATATGCTTTTGAAATAAATACACCCAAAGCCAGGTCATATTATGACAGCCTTGTCCAATTGAAAGATAAATTTAATATTAATTC
>JAYEFV010000133.1:0-4372 GCA_034658755.1 Thermodesulfobacteriota bacterium
TCATCACAGACATCGGTGCCATGATCCAGGGTGGAATGGGCATTGCTGCAGGCGGCAATATCAACCCCGAGGGTACCGCCATGTTTGAGCCTATTGGCGGCTCTGCTCCCAAGTACACTGGAAAAAATGTTATTAACCCCTTAGCCGCAATTATGGCCGGCCACATGATGCTGAACTACTTAGGGGAAACAGAGGCCGCCGGTCTTGTTGAAAGGGCCGTGATGACGAGTGTTAAGGACAATATGAAGAGCATGGATGCCGGAAGGATGGGCATTGGTACCAGTGAAGTGGGGGATTTGGTTGCAAAGTATGTACTGGACGAGAAATAAGGTCTTTAAGTTGAAGGTGACCGTTCTTTGGTTCAATGGTTTCCCGCTGAAAGCGGGATTCAGGGTTCAACGGGGATTTGAACCGTCCTACGAGTCCAGGCAGTATTTGAAAAATCCCCCTCAATCCCCCTTTGCAAAAGGGGGAAGAAGTCGGAATACCAGAACTTATTGAGATGTTACAATGAGACATATCAACTTCCTGAAAATTATTAATTTTATGGCTTTTCAGCAAAAGGAAGGAAAAGTACAAAAAAATGCCTGATAGCAAATTGAAAACCCTTTTAAAAAGAGAGTCCATCTTGGTTGTGCCTGCTGCCTTTGACATGGTCTCTGCAAAGATCATTGAAAAGGCTGGGTTCGAAGCGGTTTATCTGTCAGGATTTGGACATTCTGCTTCTCACCTTGGCCTGCCGGATGCCGGGCTCATGACCCTTACCGAGGTAGTTGAAAGGATTCATACTATGGCGATGACGACTGCCCTTCCCCTGCTGGCCGATGGAGACACCGGTTATGGTGGCATTGTTAACGTGAGAAGAACGGTGCAGGAGTTTGAATGGGCAGGCGCATGCGCCATTCAACTTGAGGATCAGGAAATGCCCAAGAAATGTGGTCACACCAGAGGGAAAGTGCTCGTTGAAGCAGGAGAGATGGTTTTGAAGATAGAGGCAGCAATTGATTCCCGGAGAAGTGATGATTTTCTCATCATAGCACGAACCGATGCACGCTCGATTTTAGGTTTTAAAGAGGCCATTAAAAGAGGAATGATGTATGAAGAGGCAGGAGCAGATATCATCTTTATTGAATCTCCAGAGAGCGAAGAAGAACTGAAGATTGTTGGTGAAAGTTATGAAAAACCTGTATTGGCCAATATGGTTGAAGGCGGTAAGACTCCTGTGTTTGGAGTAAACAAACTTGAAAAAATGGGCTTTAAGATTGCGATTTTCCCCATAACGTGTCTGCTTGTCGCAGCAAAGGCAATGCAAAAGGCAATGGAGGAATTAAAAGACAAAGGGACAACCCGGACACTTGTAAATGAGATGATGGCTTTTGAGGAGTTCAATGACCTTATTGGTTTCCCTGAAGTACGGTCTTTTGAGAGTAAGTACAGGTGAAGGCTTTCCAAATGCTTAAGCGGTTTTGCTGTATCAGGAAAATCCCCCTTAATCCCCCTTTGCAAAAGGGGGAAGGAGCTGGAATGCCCGGGTTTAGGGAGATATTTTGTTTTGAACAGATTAAAAAAGGAGGTGATGTAGTTTAAGACAAAGGGTGCTTACTCATAGAACGGATACGGTCTAACATTTATTGATGGCATACCCCTTGGGTGTTAATAGGTAACGACAAATTTGTTAAGGGGTGCGGATTTGTCCAGTTTTTTGTTCAAGAAAAAGGAGGAGTATTATGAAAGCTAAATTAATGAGTATGATCGTTGTTTCATTTGCTATTTTTGGCCTTGTGGTCGCTTTCACTGCACTGGCTCAAGCAAAATCGAAACCCATTGAGATTGTTTTGTCAACATATATGCCAACTTCTTATGGATATATAGTGACACCGTTAAAACATTTTGCAGAAGCTGTCGAAAAAGAAAGTGGGGGAAAGGTTAAATTTAAATTTTATCATTCAGGCCAGCTATATAAAGGCAAAGAGGAGTTCGCGGCTGTAGAAAGAGGAGATATCGATATGTCTGCCCCTCTTGATATCTATCAGACAGGTATTGTGCCCGAACTTGGAATCAGTAACCTCCCCTTTATGTGGACTAATCCTGCAAGCCTCCAAAAGACCCTTGATGCGGGTTTATGGGATCTGGGTGTCAAAGAAAAACTTCTGAAACACAACATGGTGGTATTGGGAGTAGCCGCCGGTGGCCCTTACCAGATCTATTCAAAGGACTTCCCGGTTCGCCTCCCAAAAGATCTGAAAGGGAAAAAATGGGGCGTATCCGGAAGCACAGCGAGCAAGGCAATGGAATTACTTGGGGGCACTCCCACGACCATGAGTTCCGGTGAGCTTTATCTGGCTCTTCAGAGAGGGACCATTGACGGTTGTACGCGCCCCGCGTTGACAGGGCTTGGCCGCAAACTATATGAAGTTGTCGAACACCTCTCGTTCACCAATATGGCCTACTTTTGTTCCTTCCTCACAATAAACAAGAAAAAATGGGACAGCCTGTCCGGCGATGTGCAGGAGATCATGAAAAAAGCGGCAAAAAAACGTGATCAGGAGCAGTTGGAAAGAGTAACGGCCTTTTTAAAAGAGGCTATAGAACTATACAAAGAAAAAGGAGTGAAGGTCCATATTCCTACCCAGGACGAATTGGCCAGATTCAAAGAGAAGATGCTTCCGGTCTATGAATGGTGGATGGGCAAGGTTCCGGATGGTCAAAAATACATTGAGTTTGCAAAAAAACATCACTAACCGGCAAAACAGACTACCCCGGTAGTATTTGGTGGGTTTTGCTTCACTCAACCCACCTACATCGTAGTTTCGCAGGATCGTGGGATGGGTTTAACGAAGTGAAACCCATCATAACCAATACAACCGGGGGGAAACCCCGTTCCCCCCGGTTGGACAATTTGAGATTAGATAATGGAAAAAATTGTTCGTGGCATAACTTCAGGAATAAACCGTCTTACATGGTTTTCCGAAGTTCTTTCTGAAATCGCTCTTTTGGGACTGTTGCTTCTGGTTTTTCATGAAGTGGTTGTCAGATATGTTTTCAACAGCCCTACCCTGTTTTCTGTGGAAATAAGCGAATACCTGCTCGTATTTGTTGCCTTTCTTTCTGCCGGCTGGGTATTAAAAGAGGACCGCCACGTGCAGATGCTTGCAGTTACTAATCTCTTGCCGGAAAAGGCCCGGTTGTGGGCAGATATCTTTACCTCTTTTGGTGTCATGATTTTCTGTGGGATTCTTGCATGGAAAGGTGGGCAAACTACTATCATGGCCTATGCAGGCGACTATCATTCAAGCTCGCTCCTGAATTTTCCACTTTGGATTCCTTATTCTATCATCCCATTTGGCGCGTTTATCCTTGGGATCCAATACATCATCAGAATTGGTGAACGGGTGAAGGCGTTGACAAAAGCACAAAATGAGTAAAATGAGACGTTAACTTATGGACCCTACCCTCATCAGCATCATTGTGATTTTGAGTTTCTTAATTTTTCTTGCGGCCGGGATGCCTGTTTTTGGCGCCTTAGGACTTGCGAGCGTCATCGGCATTCTTCTTGTTCAGGGCCCAAGAGGGCTTGGCGCTGTTCCGGGAGTAATATATGACCGGTTAGCAGGGTTTGTTCTCGTTGCTGTTCCCCTTTTTATTTTGATGGGGGAAATTATTTTCATCTCCGGAATCGGAGCGGACATATATACCGCTACCAGCAGATGGTTGAACAAACTATCCGGCTCATTGGGCATGTCCAGCGTCGCTGCATGCGCAATTTTCAGCGCCCTTTGCGGAGTGAGTGTTGCAGGGGCCGCTACGATTGGCAGTTTCGCTATCCCTGAGATGCTAAAACGGGGTTATGACAAGTCCCTTGCCACAGGATGCGTTGCTGCATCGGGTGGACTTGCCCTGCTCATCCCACCCAGTGTGGCCTTGATTCTTTATGGTGTGGTTGCTGACGAATCAGTGGGCAAGCTATTTATCGCCGGCATCATCCCGGGGTTTGCTCTGGCTATCTTAATGATGGGCTATATTTTCATATTAGCTAAAATTCGTCCCCATATGGCCCCGGCTTCAACTCGGCAAATCACCTGGAGTATGCGCTTTGCCGCACTTGCGAGAATATGGCCGGTACTGCTTCTCATCTTTTTAGTCCTGGGTTCCATCTATATGGGCATTGCCACACCTACAGAGGCTGCCGCCGTAGGATGCGTGGGCGCGCTTGTCTTAGGATTTTTCCGTAAAAAACTGAATTGGGAGATCCTCAAGCGCATTTTTCGAACTACAATGGTCACAAGCGGAATGATCCTTCTGATTTTATCTTCTGCTTTGCTTTTTGGATATGTGCTGACCCGACTTCAAGTGCCACAGCAACTGGCTGAAC
>JAYEFV010000134.1:0-4368 GCA_034658755.1 Thermodesulfobacteriota bacterium
CAGCGGCCTTTTCAGCAGCGGCTTTTTCGGCGGCGGCTTTTTCGGCAGCGGCCTTTTCGGCGGCGGCCTTTTCAGCAGCGGCTTTAATCTCCGCTATATCAAATTTTTTCAGCAGCAGTTCCTTGATCCGTCGAGTCTCTTGTTCTGAGCCTGAGGCAAATGGCGGTGCAGCAAAACCTTTAAGATATTTTTCATCAGGGCTAACCGAATAGAGCTTATCCGGTTTCCATGTGTCGAATTTTTTATGAATGAGTTCTTTCATTGAAACCTTTTTCTTTTTTGTCTTCGGCGCCGGTTTTTTAGCTAGAGTGGCGGCTTTGGGAGCGGCCTTGGCCTTTGTAGCTGCTTTAGGTTTAGCGGTAGCCTTGGCTTTTGGAGCAGCTTTGGTTTTTACGGCAGCCTTGGCCTTTGGAGTTGCTTTTGCTTTAGCGGCTGCTTTTGGTTTTGTCTTTTTTTTTGTTTTAGCGGTCGATTTAAGCAAACTGTCTTTTCCCATAAAAAACCTCTTTGAAATGGTTTATGATTTTATATATATAAATTAGAAAATATTGTATATAAGATTACATAAGTTTTGTAAACATTTTTTTATCGATGATATTTATTGGCAATAGCTCACCTTTTGTATAGAAAATGAATAATATCTTAACCACAAAAAGAGAACATTTGATTTCAATCTTAAAAGGATATGGTTCTCTGCTCATCGCATATTCAGGGGGTGTTGACAGCACTTTTCTTTTGGCAACGGCCCATGAAGCATTGAAAAAGAATCTGGTTGCAATAACCGCCAAATCTCCACTTCATCCCGTAAGGGAAAATCAGGATGCAAAAGCCTTTGCTCAAGAGCTGGGAGTTAAGCATATGCTCATACAATCAAGGGAAATGAGCCAGGCTGACTTTAAAGCCAATACAAAGAAAAGATGTTACCTGTGCAAAAAATATCTTTTCGAAGATTTAGTAAAGATTGCTTACGATCTGGGAATTAAGCATGTGGCCCATGGTGCAAACCTTGATGATCTTGAAGATTTCCGTCCTGGATTTGATGCTGCCCGTGAGATGAAAATCACGGCCCCCATGGTGGATGCAGGGCTGACCAAGAATGATATCCGCACACTCTCAAAGAAGATGAACCTAAAAACCTGGAACAAGCCGCCTATGCCCTGCCTTGCCACCAGAATTCCTTATGGAACGCGGATAACAACCGAAAAACTTAAAATGATTGAAAAGGCGGAACAGGTCATTTTGGGCCTCGGTGTTACCTCCTGCCGCGTAAGATTGCACGCTAAGGTTGCCAGAATAGAGGTCGATCCCGGTGATATCGAAAGAATTCTGGATCAAGGGGTCAGATCGAGTATTGTTGGGAAATTAAGGGAAATCGGATTTTCTCATGTGGCGGTGGATCTGGAAGGGTATCGGCAGGGGAGTATGAACCGAGCTCTTTAACCCGGATTTCTCATGAAAAATTCAGGTTAGGGACCCACTAATAGCTTCTGCCCGGGATGAATGACATTGCTGTCAGATAATTTATTTATCATCCGTATTTTCTTCACCGTCAAACCATGCATGCGACTGATTTTGTAAAGTGATTCACCCCGTCGAACAGTGTGATAGCGGTTTTTTGTTACTTTCTTGTCAACTTTTGCCGGACTGGAAGAAATAATTTTTATGGGGCGGGATCTATCAATCTTTTTCTGCAAACTATTCAGATCATTTATTACGTTATCCATTCTTAATGTCATGGATGCTTCCACTTGGTCCAAACGTTCTTTGAGCTGTTCAAATGATAAAGTTTGCTCCCGGATTTGTGCGACCTTGTCATCTATGTATTTAAGAGGCACTTTTTCTTCAAGTTTTTTTAGCCTGTTGTCAAAGCCAACAATTATTCCTAGTGTACCTCCCAAAGCCAGAATTAACAGAATCAAAACACCTATCCCGAACCATGAAAAAGGTATCTTTTCAGGTACGTTGAATCCTTTGGAGCCAAATTTTGCCTTCTTCTTTATACCCCAGGGCGAATAATCTCGTTCGTTAAAATTGCCCCCTTCTGGTTCTGGATTTAATTTGTCCGTAATGTCGGAGTCTTCATGTCCCATGGCGATCCCCCAGTAAATTATTTACTCATACCCTCTGATTCTGATATGACAGAAAATATCAGAATTTTTAGCAGATTTAAAGAAAAAAAACCCTCTACATATTATCTAAAACAACCTACCATCAGATCCCAGACACATAAGAAGTAGTTGAAAGTTGCCCTGAATGTATTAAGATTAAAAAAATGGATAAACCTGATTAGTAATAATACCCAGTTATCGGTAAGTTCCGACGGTTCAATATAAATCCCAGAAATTTTTCTGTGGGGATCATCTCAAGAGCATTTTTTACATCTTGAATCGACGTCCGGCCTTCTTCAACCACCATGAGGATGCAATCAGCCAAAGGAGCAAAAGCGATGATATCTGCCCAACCTAAAATAGGGGGAGCATCAAGTATAACGTATTGATCATCATGGAGATTTTTAATCTCATATACGAGGGCTTTCATTTTGGGCGAGCCAAGAAGTTTAGCACTGTTGGCAACGGGTTTCCCACCCGAAATAAGAGTTAGTTTCTCAATACCTGGCCAGACAATCAGATCTTTAAGCGGAAAATCGTCCACAAGGTGATTAACAATCCCTTTTTCAGAGGGAAAATCCAGATATCGATGAATACTCTGCCGCTTCAGGTCACAATCAACCAATAAAACCGCCTGGTTGAATTCTTTGGCAACAGTGATGGCCAGATTGATGGCTGTAAGCGTTTTACCCTCTCTGGTGTATGCACTCGTGATCATAATCGTATTCCAGTTGTTTTCCCTGGAATGCTGTTTAATATTCGCCCACAGGACTCTGTAATACTCTGTTTCCGGGGAATCAGGGAACACACAAACACACCGGTTTTTGGCTAATTTTTCAAGGTCAAGTTCGATGGACCTTGTTTCAGAATAAACAGGAGGAGTCGCTTCCTGATTGTTAACCTTTTTTTCTGTTAAAGGACCTTCTGTTGATATCTTACGATTTGCTGCCTGGCCCTTCTGTTTGTCCTTTTCGGCCGATTTTTTTAATTTCATCTTTCCTCCTAATCCGAACGAGCCGGAACCAAGAAATATTTGCCACCAAGTCACAAAGACACGAAGGATTTCATTCTGTTAAATTCAATATGTTATTCGCCAAATAAGAAATTAAAAATATAAATGCCTATGCAGTTAACTCCTAAATTCATGTTTTGATTTCGGAATATTAGCAGTATCCGGGTTGTAATGAGATTCTGGAAACGTCATTCCGGCGAAAGCCGGAATCCAGTGTCTTTTCAAAGCTTTTGGCAATCTGGATGCCGGATCAAGTCCGGCATGACGGTGTTGGGACTTTTTACGAAGCCGTCATTATTAAGCATCTATAAGTTATAATGTAAGTTTTCGCATCAATTTGGCCCAGAAAACATTGAGATCCATGACCAGAAAATGAAAAACCGTTAAACCTGTTGCAATAACAACAATCAGTGCTATGATTATAAAAAAACGTTTAAATCTGATTTGCTGCATGTCCTCTATGGTTACAATTTCGGGTATACTGGCCAGTACGGGAAATGAAGTTGCCGCGGTAAGACTTCTTGGATCCCGGATGGATTGGTCGGTAAATTCCTTCAAGGATGCCCAACCCACTCCGGCGCCAATACCGAGGATAAGACCTATTAACATTATGGCCATGCGGTTCGGTTTAAAGGGAGTTTCCGGTAATCGGGCCGGATCGATCAAGGTGAAGCGTTCCCCTTTTTGCTCTTTCTCAAGCCCCTGGGCCACCTTTGCTTCCATGTGTTTTCTCATCAGATCATCATATTTGGACTGGGTGTTGTTCCTTTCAATAAAAATCGCCCGGTATGCTTCTTCTACTTTGGGAGTATTTGCAATTCGCCGGCGATACATATCCGCTGTTTTATTATATTCACTGATCTGGCGCCTGACGGAATCTATATCTGCCTGAATACTGGAGAGTTGTGCGGCCAGGGTAATATAGGCCGGATTATCCGGCTGGTCAACGGAATGACCGTGATTGCCGGATCGACCGGATGAATTTTTTATCTGTTTTTCGAGGTCGGCAATTTCAGCTTTGGTTTTGATCACGTCCGGATATTGGTCTGAAAACCGGCTCTTTAAATGCACGAGCTGAACTTTCAGTTCAGCCAGTCGTACCTTGTCTTTTTTTTCCTCTACAAATTCAGTGGGTAGACTTGCGAGCTGGGTCTGAAGGTAACCTTCTCTTTCCTTTAGGCTGCGAAGTTGCTCGTTCAACCGTTCGATATGGTTTTCAATGTTGTTAAGGCTCTGCATGTTGACCTG
>JAYEFV010000135.1:0-4362 GCA_034658755.1 Thermodesulfobacteriota bacterium
GCCGCTGCGGAGCTGCCTGTTAAGAGAGTCTATTGCAGATTGGCGCAGTGGAAAACGGTAGATCTCTTCAATAGCCCGAACCAGTTCTTTTGACTCAAAGAGCGTTCCTTCTACCTTCTGGGCATAATCTTTAAGCCGCTCATAAGTTCTAAACCTGGCACCGGAAGGCCTACCCAATTGACCACCAACGGACTTCTCCTCCTCAATAATGAGTTCTACTCCTTTTTGCACGAGTTCGTGATGGTTTTTCTGGCGTGGTTGGGGAACAGTATCGGGTTTGCATTCGGCTGCTCTAAGGATTTCAAACTGTGACTCAGTAACGCTTTTCCCCTCCTGATCTATCCAGGCCAACGCATCATTTTCCTCTCCAGTCCTCATATAAACCAAAACCCCTTCGGGTTTGTTCTCAGTCGGCTTATGTTCCCGTGATGAATAAACCACTGGTGGCATTTGAGGGATTATTCTTTTGATTTTTGGGTCCGCTTCTGTGGCGTTTTTCCAGATCTGGTAGGCATAGGACGCAAGATCAACCTCGGTATCTGCATCGCCATCAAGGATACCTGCGTTCTCATTATAGAGGTCAAGTACGGCCTGGTCATTTTGGTCATCTTCAAAGAATGCTTCGTCCGTACCCACAACCTCTGCGTTTTGCTCTAACCTCTGCCGTACACGAGCCCGGAGTCGAATGATACGCTCCACTCCCTCTGCGGGTAAAAAGGAGTAGCAAATAATATTTTCAGCCTTTTGCCCGATTCGATCCACACGCCCGGCACGCTGAACCAATCGAATGATGGCCCATGGCAGATCGTAATTGACCACAACAAAGCAATCCTGCAAATTCTGACCTTCGCTGAGTACGTCTGTGGCTACGAGAACACGCAGTTCATCATCAGGCATAATCCGCCCGCGTTTTTCATTACTCTCCGGACTGAAATGCCAGGCAAGAGCCGTTGGGTCCGGCGAACCCCCTGTCACTCCTGACAACCTTGAAACACCCCTGAGTTTCAAGTTTTTTTCCAGATAGTGCACGGTGTCAGCGAATTGTGTAAAAACAATAATTTTTTCATCAGGGTATTTTTCATCCATCAACTTGTATACAGCTTCCAACTTGGAGTCTTTAGTAGAATCCCAATCACCGCATTTTTTCAATACTTTCAGGAGAGCGTTTCCATCGCTCTGTAAATCCTTAGCCAGGGCCTTGCCGAAAAGCTCCGGACGCAGCCATTTGAAACGGTTTTTATATTTCAAGGCGTATTCCGCGTAAATTTCAGCAGCCCTGTTCTTGTAATCTTCCGCAGATATCAGCGATCCCTCATCTTCAATACTATGATGACCTGTATTATCCTCATCATTAAACATGTCTTGTGTAATGCTCACGGCATCGGCATCCCCATCGTTAATACGAGCATCTAACAATCCTGCGTCCTGTGTGCCGATAGGGAGAGGCTCTCCTTCTTCAATTGCATGAAGAAAGACGTAATTGCGTAAGATATGCCGTTCAATGGACAGAATAAACGCCTGCCCACTGCTCTCCAGCCGCTTGAAAAGATTAGTACGGCAAAATCCCATGAGCCTTTTCCCTGCACGGGAAAGATCTTGCAAAACGCCAATTTCAGATTGGGTGGGAGGTTTTTGGTGGGATTCCTTTACATAATTGCCCAATCCATAGCGAGGAAGTTTTAGGCTGTTGATCGTATCGACTACATCAGAAGCATAAAGTTTTGCATATTGATCATCCGGATCGCTGTCATCGATCTTGAACTTCATTGTTTTCGGCACCCGCACAGGAAAGTAAGAACGGTTACCATCTTCAAACGTGAGATATTTGCGACCGTTTTCTGGATCGATCTCCGCATAGTTTTCCTGGATGAAGCTCCGGGTTCGCCTTACAAGGAAAAGGCGCATTAATTCACGCCAGTCATCGGCATATTCGCTTTTTTCAAAAGCGGCCAGAGAACGTATGGGAGACTGATGTTGGCGCATGAACTCAGTCTCGCCCATATCCCTTAATAATCGTTCAGGTCGGATACTTAGTTCTTTATCCTCCGGGACAAATAGGCGTAGCTGGTTGGATAGATCAAGGTAGGTTTTGTTATATGGTGTGGCTGAGAGAAGAATCACCTTACTCTCATTTTCGTCTATGTATTCCTGAATCGCCCGATACCGTTTCCCTTCACGGTTGCGCAAGTTGTGGCTTTCATCAATGAGTACAAGGCGAAATCGCCTCAAATTGGGCAACTGGTTTATAACCTGGCTGATGGAAAGGACCCTTGCACGAAGGCGATACTGATCGCGATAGTCCCCCCACATATCCACTAAATTCTTGGGACAGATGATCAATGTCTCCAGACCCAGGTCATCCTCAAGAATACGAGCAACAGCCGTTGCCATAAGAGTTTTGCCCAGGCCCACAACATCACCGATCAGGACACCGCCTCTCTTATTAATATGGTGTGCTGCTATTTTTACAGCAGCCTGCTGAAATTCAAAAAGTTTCTGACCGAATTCCCGTGGAATCCTGAACTCGGAAAGACCCGCGCGTGCCTCCTGCGAGAGATGGTATGCCATCTTGATGTATATATGATAAGGCGGAATTGGCTCTTCACGCGCCCAGCTTTCTTCAATAATCTGGACCAGTTCATCTGAGATATCGATACACCAGCGGTCATTCCAGCGATCTTCAAACCATTTGGCCAACTTGTTACATGCGTCATGGTCAAGGACGTCTACATTCAATTCACCCTGACTTGATAGCCCTGAAAAAGTCAGATTGCTACTTCCAAGATATCCTGTGGTGGGATTGACTGGATCAGGACGGAAAAGCAGATATAGTTTCGCGTGTAAAGGATGTCTGAGGAACAATTTAGCGATGACTTTTTTCGCTTTGATCTGGGCGGCTAGGTGCCTGAGGCCCACTTCGTCCTCATTGGTAGGTGCACCGACGGTTAATTGGTCACGGAATTCCTCAGCTAATTTTTTCTTAAGACGTAACGCGGTCTGGTTATCCAAACCACCGTCTTTTTTTGTGAGCCTCATCACTTGCCGCAGTTCGTCCTGAGGCAATCTCTGCATTCCGACAAGAAGGCGACAACAATGGCCATCTCCTCCGGACCATTTATCGATATATGAATCTAATCCCTTCCACCCTCGAAGATTAAAAAATCCTACACAAAAGTCTGCATGATTCGATAATTCCAAGGTCTCCCGGAGGGCTGGAAGAAGGCTAGCTTCTATGTTGTCGAAAATACGTGGCATAAAAACACCCTTTAAAAATCGTTAGCCTTCGAAATTTGGGTAACCAATTGCAAAAAAATCCGAATCTTTCTTAGATAAAAAAATGTCCATTGGTTGATCAATTAATGACTTAATGATTTGACATTATTAAATAATCCTCGCCATAATTAGTGGGTCTCAGATGTGCTTTCAACTCTTGATCGAAAATAGAGTTATATATACAGGGAATTATTCTTAAAACTTATTGAAAATTAACTAAAATCAGGTATTTAGTCAAGGAAAACACAACGCTTTTTGAGCCTTTGTTGTCAAAAGAAGGAGGAGCGCCCTGCTTGAGGGCGGAGGCAATTCGCGCTTAAAATTCATCCAGGAAATCATTTTATAAGTTTATCATAAAATTTTGATAGATCCGGTCAAACACATCAAATGGGTGAAAGAAAAAACTTTGACGGGCTTCCAAGATTAAGACAATATCCAGATCTTTTGTTGCTCTGAAATTAAGCCCCATATTTCCCATCGCTAAATCACATGCAGTTCCGCCAATCAGAATATATTTATCCGTATAACCCTTGAAATAATCCCGGAAAATATCAAGCCCCCTTACCATTCAATACCCTCCATCATCTCGTCCATAGCGGATTCAACGCGTTCATCCTTAATATCTCTTAAACTCAGATACAGAGAGAACTGATCAACTATTTTATCATTTGCAAATAAGTCCGGAGAGTAGCTCCAGACCTCCAGCTCACATCCTGCCTCATCCGGATAAGAAATAATTTCACTGGGATATTTACTCTTTATGGCTTTCCAGTCTTTCGCGGAAGCTGCGTAAACCTGCTTTTGGGGTGAAGTCAACATTGAATAGCAGGCCAAGGCCGTCAGACCGGCTTGACAGACCGGCAACTCATCAATCAGAGTTCTTAGCCATACATTTTCTCTTACCGGTGTTTTCAAGTGAGGAAGAACTTTTTCCCATAAATTCCTGCGGTTTTTGTCAAAATTAACCAATCTTTTCCTGCCCACGACCGATACCTCAGCCAACTCTGCGGATTCGATCTCATCGAGCGATCGGGTCATTGTCATCCGTGAATATCCAAGCTCTTCCGCTAATTGCGTTGGGGTTAAAGG
>JAYEFV010000136.1:0-4339 GCA_034658755.1 Thermodesulfobacteriota bacterium
TGCATCGGCGGTTTATAAATCAGGAATCAGGGGGGTATTAGGACAGGGTGTTATCGATTTTCCTGCACCGGGTGTGCCTGATCCGTCGAACAATATCAAGAACGCGGTGGGGTTTGTTGAAAAATGGCATGGTGTATTTCATTTAATAACACCCTCAATATTTTGCCATTCTCCTTATACATGTTCTGAAGATACACTAAAAAAGGCCAAAGCCGCCTCTGATTCAAAAGGACTTCTTTTCCAGATACATGCGGCTGAAACCAAAAGCGAATATATCCGGATTCAGACCGAACAGCACACGACTCCGGTGAAGTACCTGGATAGAATCGGCATCCTGGATGACAATACGCTGATCGTTCACGGCATATGGCTGGATAATGATGACATCGAGATTATCGCAAAACGGCGGTCAAAGGTTTCCCATAACCCCCAGAGCAATATGAAGCTTGCCTCGGGCATTGCACCGGTTCCGAGTCTATTGAACGCAGGCGTGACAGTAGGTCTTGGTACGGACGGGTGTGCCAGCAACAATGATTTGGATCTTTTCCGGGAAATGGACACGGCTGCCAAGCTTCATAAGGTGAATCTTCTCGATCCCACGATCATGGATGCCAGGACCGTACTGAAAATGGCGACAATAAACGGCGCAAAAGCCATAGGTCTTGATAAAGATATCGGCTCCCTCGAAGCAGGCAAACAGGCGGATGTCATTATTATCGATACCGAAAAGCCCCACCTGGTTCCCATGTATAACCCCGTATCCCATATTATTTATGCGGTTCAGGGTTCGGATATTCGGGATGTTATCGTTGCAGGAAGAATTCTTGTAAGAAATCAGAATCTTATGACCATAGACCTGGACGATATACTCGAAAGAGTTGCTGCTATAAGTCAAATCATAAAGAAAAAATAAATTGGTTTAGGGAGTTTCTATGAATTTAAAAAATATTATCAGATCCGCACGCGGCCAAAAACAGGTTGATCTTCTTCTTGCCAACGCTCGTATTATCAATGTCTTCTCAGGGGAAATCTTTTCTGGTGATATTGCGGTTGCAGGTGGATATATCGTAGGGTTTGATAAATATGCTGCCAAAAACAAGGTGGATATTGGCGGACGCTTTGTGGCTCCCGGTTTTATTGATGCCCATGTTCATATTGAAAGTTCAATGACATGTATTACCGAGTTTGCCCGTTCCGTGGTTGCTTGCGGCACCACCACCGTGGTGGCCGATCCCCATGAAATTGCCAATGTGCTCGGTATTGAGGGAATAGACTATATGCTTCGGTCGAGTCAGGGTCAGCCCATGAATATCTATTTCACCCTCCCGTCCTGCGTTCCTGCCACAACCATGGAAACTTCGGGTGCAACGCTTACGAAAGAGGATCTTTTGCCGTTTATGGGGAATGAGCAGATTTTAGCATTGGCCGAAATGATGAACTATCCTGGTGTAATCAACCAAGACCCGGAAGTCCTGGGCAAAATAAATATGGCCAAAAAAGAGCGGAAACCTGTGGACGGTCATGCTCCCGGACTTTCCGGTCATGATCTTTATGCCTATATGGCCGCCGGAATTTCGAGCGACCATGAATGCACGACTGATCAGGAGGCAAAAGAAAAACTTAATTTAGGAATGCACATCATGATCCGGGAGGGTACAGCAGCAAAAAATCTGGAAGCATTAATCCCGGTTGTAAACGAGCGAACCGCTCGTCGTATGATGTGGTGCACGGATGACAGACATTCCCAAGACATCCTGGATCAAGGGCATATTGATTCAATGGTTCGTAAAGCCATACTCTCCGGCCTTGACCCTGTGATTGCTATTCAAATGGCCACAATAAATCCCGCCGAATATTTCAGGATCCAAAATGTTGGCGCGATTGCTCCCGGCCGAAGAGCGGATCTGGTGGTGTTTTCAGATCTCAACTCCCCATACATGGAAGCGGTATATTGTGGCGGCGTTCGGGTGGCTGAAAATGGAAAGATTTCACCTGACATCGTAACACCCGATCCTGTTCTTTTTCCACCGTCCATGAACGTTGACATTGAACCAATAGATCTTTCAATCCCGGCGAGAACCGGGCGAATCAGAGTCATGGATATCGTGCCGGACCAGATAATAACCGGGCACCGCATTATGAAAGCCATGATATCACAAGGCAAGGCATCTGCCGACACATCTCGCGATATTCTGAAAATCGCGGTTATTGAACGGCATACCGGTTCAGGCAATATGGGAAAAGGTTTTGTCAGAGGTTTCGGCTTGAAGCGGGGAGCCATTGCATCGAGTGTGGCCCATGACTCTCACAATATCATTATTGTGGGGACAAATGATGACGACATGAAGGTTGCACTCCGGGCTATCATCAAAATGGGAGGAGGGCTGGTGGCGGTGTATGACAACAAGGTTTGTGCCGGTCTTTCCCTTCCCATTGCAGGGCTTATGTCCCAGGAACCGATTAACGCGGTGCGCGATAAGATAGACCGCCTGATCAATGCCGCCAGGGAGCTCGGCACAACACTTGACGATCCTTTTATGACGCTCTCGTTTTTGGCACTTCCCGTTATCCCTGAGCTAAAAATCACGGATAAAGGGCTGGTTGATGTTGTCCGGTTTAAAACCGTACCTTTGTTTGTGGATTAGATTAGTGTCCATCCATAAATGGTCTTTTTGCCCAATCTTCCGACTACGCTAAAGCTACGACGGGACAAGCTGCGTTATGTTCAAAAAATAATCCTCGGAATATTAAACACATGCCTTGATCTTGAACAAAAATCCTCATTTATGGATGGACACTATATTAAGTTTTTCTTTCATTTAAGCTTCCTTCCTGATGCACAGGAATGGATCAAGTTTGCGTTAAATTTTCCCGAAAGAATGAAACCGTGCCAAAAAATGGCAAACATATTGCCGAATATTGTCGCAATACCTGTAGTCTTGCAGTTCGTTTATTTAACACAACCCACCGGAATTTAGTAAGTTATCGATTTTCTGCAATCAATTTTTAACTCTTGCATGATTTTTGCAACATTTGGCTTAAACATGTTACGATTATAGAATACAGAGGGATGACTTATGCAAATCAAACCGTTTGTCCAATTTAGTATTTTATTGATATTATTATACTTTATTGGAGGATGTGCGGATATAATGCCATACTCTTTTAACGGTACGGTTTCCCGGTATCCGGATTCGAAGATTGTGAACTTAATGCGCCTGAAAGGCGGTTGTTATGCCGAGCTTGAAACCAACGATTCATGGAAAAAAGTATTAGAATATTATAAATATCATATGAGCAAAAAAGGGTGGTCAGTACGGGTTGAACGAGAATCTGCATCAAACAATATCGATGACTCAGAATCCGCCGCTTTTTTGGCTCTTTTTAAAGACAATACAGGGTTAATGATCGATACATATACGCCGGTTAACGGCGGTAAAACACAAATTGCTTTGTTTATGGGAGATACCGATGAATAAAAAAGGTTTTACTATAATTGAAGTTACCGTTACCCTTGCGATCCTTGGCATAATATCGGCCATTGCCATACCCAGTTATGTTTCCTGGCTTCCCAAACACAGGTTACAAACATCCGTAAGAAACATTTATGATGATTTGAACATGGCGAGATCCAGAGCGGTAAGAACCAACATCGTTGCAGTTGCAATATTTAACATTCCACAAGATACGTATACCATATTTTTAGACACAAGTGGTGACGGGTTACTGAACGGAGTCGAGACCGTCCTAAGTAACGGCTTATTGGCAGATGGCGTAGATGTTACTGGTACTACATTCTCTTTCAATACATTGGGATTTAATAATAGAGGGATGCCGGCAACAGCGTTAAATGGTCAAGATGATGATGTTTATCTAACAAATTCAAGCGGACTATTTATAGGCGTGCGAGTAACTATCGCCGGCGGTCTATCAATTATAACCAGCACGGATGGAGGCACCACCTGGAGTTAATGCAGCTTGTAGGTTGAACCCGGTTTTTTCATCATTGAGAATGAGCAATTGCAGGATGGGATTGCTCATAGACTCAATCTTTCCAACAGACATCTTCTGTTTTGTTTAAAATTTTCAATTTTTTCCTTGACCCCTTCCCTTTTATGAGATAAGAAACCCAGCTTGATTATATTCTATCTGGTTACGATGCGCTTTTCTCTCCTTGTCAGCAAAGGAAAAAAAGCGCACGATTATAACATTTCAGGCCTGTGCCGTATTATTGCAGCGTAAGGTTTGTACGGAAGTCAGCATAATTAGGTGCGGCCTAAAAAAGGATGCGGAGGCACGATCAGATATGCTGACAGAATATTATCCTATCCTCTACACC
>JAYEFV010000137.1:0-4332 GCA_034658755.1 Thermodesulfobacteriota bacterium
AGTTATTGTTACCGAAGGTATCCTGAGAACACCCGACATTTTCCGTCTGGAATATCTGAATGTGACAAGCGGAACCACCGTCTTTCCAACGGCAAGCGTCAAGCTCTCAATAAATGAAAGGTCTGTTCAGGGCGCAGGTTACGGCAACGGCCCCATTGATGCCGCATTTAACTGTATCGCCAAACTTACAGCTACAGAGTCCGAACTTTTGAGATTTTCGGTTAGCGCCCTTACCGGCGGTACGGACGCCCAGGGCGAAGTCACGGTCCGCTTAAGCGAAGAGGGGTTAACTGCACTTGGCAGAGGAGCAGACCCCGATATCATCACTGCCAGTGCCAAAGCCTATATAAACGGACTTAACCGTCTGGAATACTTGAAAGCCAATCCCGTTGTCGCAACGACCTGATCCTGTTTTGAAAAAAGCCGAAGGGGCTGCAAGGCCCCTTCGGCAAAATTTTATACGTTCAGGGTGCCTATGATATCCGCCAGGTCAGTAATATTTTTCTCCACTAGAAATGCTTCTATCCCTTCTATGATATCTATGGTGGCATGGGGGTTTATAAAATTGGCCGTACCCACCTGAACCGCTACAGATCCTGCGATCAAAAACTCCAGTGCATCTTTTGCCGTCATGATTCCGCCAACGCCGATTACCGGAATTTTGACCACTTGAGCCACCTGCCAGACCATTCGGAGGGCAACGGGCCTGATTGCCGGTCCGGAAAGCCCTCCGGTTATGTTGGCAAGCTTTGGACGTCGGGTTTCAATATCTATGGCCATACCCGTTATGGTGTTGATCAGAGAGATCGAATCGGCCCCTTCTCCTTCCACACTGCGAGCGATTTCAGTAATATCGGTTACATTTGGAGAAAGCTTGACCATCATAGGCCGGGTCGTACTCTTTCTAACCGCCCTGACAACCTGGGCCGAGGATTCAGAATAAGCCCCAAAGGCCATGCCTCCGCACGTTACATTGGGACATGAAATGTTTACCTCAATACCGGATACCTCTTCAATATCTTCAAGCCTCGAGGCCAGGTCAGCATATTCTGAAATACTTTTTCCGTAGATGTTTACAAAAACCGGCGCATCAATCATTTTTAAAAACGGTAATTTTTCTTTCACAAATGCTTCCAGGCCCACGTTTTCAAGGCCAATGGCATTCAGCATGCCGCACGGAGTTTCAAGAATCCTCGGCGGTGGGTTCCCTCTGGACGGCTCAAGGGATAACCCCTTTACAATAATGGCGCCCAGACGGTTTAAGTCTATAAGCTTTTCAAACTCGCCGGCATATCCGAAGGTTCCGGATGCCGTCATTACCGGATTTTTTAGCTCTATTCCCCCGATATTTACACGCATATGATCCTTTTTTTCGATCATAACACTGTTTTTTCCAATAAATGCACAAAATTCAATTTTAAGGAATTAAAAGATCTTTAATTTCAACCAATTGTAGAATTTCTGAGATGTTAGTCGGATATTTTCTCAGCCAACTCGGCAAACACCTTGGTTACCTGAGAATCGTCATATTTTTCCTGAAAAGAAATGCCGTTATCGCCGCATGAAACAAAATTTTGATCAAACGGAATTCTTCCCAGAAACTGAATGCCTGTCTCCCGGGCAGTTTTTTCTCCTCCGCCGGTTCCGAACAGCTCAACCATTTTATTGCAGTGGGGACAGGTAAAGCCGCTCATATTTTCAATAAGACCAAAGATCTCCATTTTTACGGTTTTGCAGAAATTAATGGATTTTCTGACGTCCGCCAGCGCCACCTCCTGTGGTGTCGTAACTATGATTGCCCGGGCATCGGTAATAGTCTGTGCAACAGTCAAAGGTTCATCACCGGTTCCCGGGGGGGAATCAATGATCAGAAAGTCTAAATCACCCCATTCAACTTCACCGATAAATTGCCGGATGGCGGAATATTTAAGCGGACCTCTCCATATAACGGCATCGTCTTTACTTGCAATCAGTGATTCTATTGAAACCACTTTCAAGTTATCCGAATACCTCATGGGATCCAGTTTGTTGCTTTTGCTCAGACCCAGCATCCCTTTCAAACCAAGCATTCTCGGCACATCAGGTCCATGTAAATCCACATCCATAATACCTACATTGAATCCCTTTTTGGCAAGTGCAATGGCCAGGTTAACAGAAATGCTGGTTTTGCCCACCCCGCCTTTGCCGCTTAATACGACAAATTTTTTCTTTATTTTTTTCAAAGATCTATCCACAGAAGCGTCCTGTTCCGACTTCGCATTTTTCTTCTTTTGGGCGTCATCAACACTTTTTTGAATTTTTACCATAATTCTTATCTCCTAACCCGGATAAACCGGAAAAGTGACTAATAAAGTTAATATCAAATTAAACGGGGTATTACCATAACTTACCCTTCGCAACAATAAACGATCTCATGATTACATCTTGGACACCTTTCAGGCTTTCCTGTACCCAAAGGTTCAACCCATCTGTGATTGCATTTGCCACACATGAACGTTCGCACTTGATCTGCCATCTTGTAGTTCCCGCCTTCAACATTTATGGCCTTGCCATTAATCAGAGCATCTGCAACGACTTTTCTGGCCCGCTGAATAATCCGTCCAAAAGTGGCTCTTGAAATATGCATGTGTTGTCCTGCTTCTTCATGGGACATACCATGATAATCAGCAAGCCTTATGGCTTCACGTTCATCAACCGTAAGCCGCACTTCGGAAAGGTCGCGCATGGGAATCCCTCTCGGCTTGAAGTAGCTGATGTCAGGGTTAAAAGCCACCATGCGATGCTTCTTTGGTCTTACCATAACAATCCTTTATGAGTATATACTCAAAATCTTAAAATTAAGTATTCCGATCCATATTGTCAAGGATTTTATTAGGTTTAATTTCAACGATAATTGCCGGTTTGACTATATGTTTGACAAAATTTGCTAAAATGTTATCTTAGAAAATTCATCCAAAACGCCGAACACCTCTATCCGGAGATTTATGATGATCGAACTAAAAAAAATAAAAGAAATCGACGATTTTAAGAAATTACTTGATATCCAGAAAAGTGCCTGGGGGTTTTCGGATCTGGATACGGAACCACACCAGTTGATGACAAGGGTGCAAAAATATGGGGGCCTTGTCTACGGCTTGTTCGCCCATGGCGAACTGGCCGGTTTTACCTATGCAATTATTGGAAAATGGAAAGGAGAGTACTTCATTTACTCTCACATGACCGGAGTCAAAAAAGAATACCAGTCAAGCGGGTTCGGTTTTTTGCTGAAAAAAGCACAGCGAGAAGAAGTACTGAAAATGGGATACGATGTGATGCGTTGGAATTTTGATCCCCTTGAATCGATGAATGCTTATTTTAATTTTCACAGGTTGGGAGTGATTAGTATGGAGTACGAAAGAAATATATATGGGGAGGGAGAAAGTGGTCTCCACAAGGGACTTTCTACGGACAGGCTTATTGTTACCTGGAATTTAAAATCTGATAGAGTTGTCAAAAAAATGAAAAAAAAGGGGCCTTCAATTATAGAGATCATTTCCTCAGAAAAACTGGAAAAGTTTTCCCAAGAAACAGCGTACATTGAACTGCCCAAAAATATAAGATTATTGAAAGAAACCCATTTGAATCAAGCCATTGAATGGAGAATGAAAACGCAACGTCTTTTTGAATCGGCCTTCAAAAAGGATTATGTTGTCGGAGACATTGTATTCTCAAAAGATAAAAAGAATATTTTTTATAAATTAAGGAGATTAAAGGATCAATGAAAAAAATCAGGAAGATCGATTCGGTGGAACTGTTTATTGTAAAACTTCCCCTTGTCAACCCTTTTGAAACAAGCTTTTCCGTACAGACCCACAGAGAAGCATTGCTTTTGAAAATCACTTCCGATGATTTTTCCGGATGGGGAGAATGCACAACTTCTCCGGATCCTTACTACTGCTATGAAACCAATTCAACATCTATCCATATCATAAAGAAATTCCTGGCGGCCATTTTAATGACCCTGAAAAATTTTTCTATACACGAGGTTTTGTCGAAATTTGAAAGGATTAGAGGGCATCATATGGCCAAAGCCGCTGTAGAAAATGCTCTTTTGGATCTTATTGCCAGAAAATGTGGGATTCCTCTGTTTGAATTTATCGGAGGTGAATCCACAAAAATAATGTCAGGAATCAGTATCGGGATAACGGAAAATATGGATGATCTCCTTAAATCGATCAAGAATGCATGTGACAAAAAGTATCACAGAATCAAGATAAAAATAAAAAAGGGAAAGGACATCAAAATCCTGAAAACGGTTCGCAAGACATTTCCGGATATTCATCTAATGGCCGA
>JAYEFV010000138.1:0-1149 GCA_034658755.1 Thermodesulfobacteriota bacterium
AAAAAGCTATCCCTGTCTTTATCATCTTTAAATATGTCTTTGCGATCAATACCTCTGGCGATAATGTGATGTAAGGCGCCTGGAGCATCTATTCTTGACTTACGCGGCATATAACTTCAATATCAAGAGACCTAAGGCATGTCAACTTATAATCTAATGTACGTCCCCTATTTCCCTGTCCTCCGACCTTCTGATTTTCTAACCTTCTTCACTTCTGCCTTCCGTCCTCTAATCTTCTCGCCTTCTCATCTTCTAATCTTCTCGCCTTTCCTCTTCCTCTCAGCCTTATCCCACCTTTTTGCGGTTTCTGTCAAGAATGAAGACCCCTATGTTTTTCTTTATTAGGAGCAACTAAGATCTTGATCATTTGACAATCCGAGTGTATAGTTTTTATGAAAACCAGGAGAATTTTAACAATTTATTCGCAGAAATCTTATTTTGTCCATTTTAAACGATGATTTGAAAGAGGAGATATTTGTAATGCAAAAATACAAACAATTTACAGCAATCATTGAGCGCGAAGGTAACGGTTATGTATCGCTCTGCCCGGAACTAGATATCGCAAGTCAGGGCAATTCCGTTGAAGAAGCCCGCAATAATCTTGCCGAAGCGTTAGAATTGTTTTTTGAGCATGCATCTGAAACCGAAATACAAGAAAGGCTTCACAACGAGATTTTCATCACACGTTTGGAGGTAGCTGTTGCCTAAATTGCGGGTTCTATCAGGCATAGAAGTTTGTCGGATCCTGGTTCAGCATGGTTTCTTTGAAGTGCGACAACGCGGAAGCCATATAGTCATGCAAAAAAAGACGGGAGATTCTACAATAACGATTCCGGTTCCCAAGCATAAAGAAATACGGGCTGGAACTTTGTTGTCTATTATTCGCCAATCCGGATTAAATCGAACCGTTTTTGAAGTAGAATGAATTTACCAATATGTTGGATTTGGCCGTCTTCATTCGGAAAATGATACAATCAAAGCAAATAAGCCCACAGGCCAACCATCTCACCTTTTTATCCGGTTTATCCGGCGTTGGTATGGCGGATCTGCCTCCCACCTCAAACCTATAACCGCGAAGCGTCTGCTCCCTTATCTATACTTCTTTAACCATGAGAAAGTTATAATTTTAGGGGCGTCCCCTTTTCCACT
>JAYEFV010000138.1:1249-4317 GCA_034658755.1 Thermodesulfobacteriota bacterium
TTATCCGGCGTTGGTATGGCGGATCTGCCTCCCACCTCAAACCTATAACCGCGAAGCGTCTGCTCCCTTATCTATACTTCTTTAACCATGAGAAAGTTATAATTTTAGGGGCGTCCCCTTTTCCACTCAACAATATACACATAGACATTTATCCGGTAGTTGTCAAGAAATTTAACAAGAGTTTTTCATATGGCCTCCAACGGCCGAAGGCTCTGCCTCCAACCTATCGCCTCCATGTTTGGAAACTTATAATCGAATGGACATCCCCAATCCCCGTGCCCTGGAAGGTAATGTCTTTTTGCACGGCACATTTAAATATCATTTTCTTAAAAGGGCCATTCTGACCCCCAAAATGATCGTTTAAGCTTAAAAAACACCTGGAAATCCATTGGTTATTTAATAAGGTCAATATGTTAGCGCGGCCCGACCCCCATTCGTTGATGAAATTCGACAATCGCTCAACTTAGTTCTTTAGTTGTAAATTTTGTGCTTTTTGTGGCAAAACTTTTTCCATTATGCCACTAAGGCACCAAGGCACGAAGAAAGAATAATAAATATATCCTTTGTGTCTTAGTGTCTTTGTGGCAAATATTTTTGGTTCCGGCTCGTCCGGATTAGGAATTAGAAATTGTGTATAAATTTGCATCTTCCCCAGCTCAAAGTCCGGGATCTTCGACTTGAACTCGAACAAACCTGTAATCCTGTCTAACCATCGGGGATATCTAATAAGTCATAAATTTGGATCGTCAGGTCATTAGATCGATTTTAAATAAGTTTCCAGTTCCTCAGTGAATTGGTTGAAATCGTCTTTCCCTGATTGAATATTTGCAATGAGCTTTTCGTCATCTATGATCCAATAACGATGTACAAGGCTGTTACGAAAATCAAAAAACGGTTTCAACTTTTGAAAAAGCTCCTCCGAAATAATTTCTTCTTTATAACCCTTGGCAATTGTATCGATATAGCCGCTAACAGCAATACCTTTGTGTTTGGCCAGGATGTGCTGAAGGGTGTTCGACATAGCCTCTGTCAGTTCAATTAAGATGTACTTAGCCGCTTTAAGCTCTATAGAATCGGGGAGTAACGTATTTTGATCTACGATCATCTTCAAATCGTGAGCACTGCGAACAATGTCGGATAAATGCTTTTTCAACCGGATAGCATCGATCTTCATGTGCACACCTCGGCGATCAATCCTTCACATTCCCTGTATTTCATGCTGAACGCCTCGATAAACAACGCTCTTTGAGAAAAATCATTATCAAGTAAAAGTTCGCCCCGGCTCAACACGTCTCTTAAATACAATAAGGAAAATAGATCGCCTTTTCTTAATAGATGGTTAATCACACGCACATCAAATGTATCCGGGTTTTTTCCGGTTTTTTCCGAAAGGGCTATTTTTAAGTCTACCGATAAGCGTAAAGGATCGCTGTCGAAGGTTGAAAAAACGGCAATGTCGATATCGTTGTATACTTCAGAATCCTTGGAAGACCCGTAAAAATAGGCGAAAATCACGGAAGGGTTTTGAGCGAGGATTTGTTTGATTGATTTTTTTATAACTGCTCTATATTTCATGATTTTACCTCACAAAAAAACAACTTCGTCGCCGGTCTCTTCGCAAATATACTCATCCTGGGGGTCGGCAAACCAAACTGTGAGAGTGTTACCCTTTTGGTCATAGAACACTTTTATTTTGGCCATATATGTTCTCCTTCTTTTATAGAGTCAGTCGGACAAATCGCACCCTCCCTCGCTTATCAAATCAAACGGATTGAATTCTTTTTTGCAACTTTCTTTAGGGAAATGTCCATGGTCATCAGATAGCCATTATTTCGGCGAGCCAGCACTACAAAATACATATCGTATGTCGGTTTTTGAGTGAAACATCCCAATGCAAATACTTCTTTATAGAGTTCCTTTCCACTAATATATTCGTCAGGAATCGCAACTGCACTTTCAATAGCTTGCTCGCATAGCTCTAAGGGCATGTCATTGAATAAATAATACTTCCAAAACACATTAGTGACTTCGGGAATAAACAGTGATGGTGCTATTATCCAGTCTGCTTCTACAACTTTTCTCCCCAAATAGATCGCATGTTCCCTCTGAAGTACAATTTCTACAGCTGCGCTTGTATCGAGCACAATGATCATTATCTATCCCTGTCTTCTCGGATAATATTTACCGGACTTTCAAATTTAGCGATATCGAAAGTAACCCGCCTCGACATGATTTGTTCAACGAGTATTCGGCGACGTTCTTTGTGATTCTCATCAATGCCAAGTCCTTTTTTTAGTGTAACAATAGCCTGTTGTGAAAGGCTTCGGTGGTCTTTTTGAGCATTGTTTTTAATCTTATTATATATTTGTTCGGGCAAATCTCTTACTTGTATTGAAGGCACAACGCATCTCCTTTTCATTTTTTTTCTTATTAATGCATTTTTCATCAAAATGCAAGCATTATTTCCACATATCATGTAAAAATTGCAATTCGTCTTTGACATTATGTGTTTATTCCATCTGGGTGAAACCTATCTGTCTTTTTTGTTTATCTGGGGCAAATTTAACTGGGATCTAAATTATTTTTTAAGTAGTATCTTCCAAATTCTCTCCGCCGCTCTACCATCCCATTTCGGCGGCACTTTGAACTGGTCCTTGGGTCTGGTGACAGCTTCCTCAAATGCTTTCAAAATCGACTCTTTTTTGGTTCCGGCCAAGATGTTCGTTCCCATTTCCATGGTAATGGGCCGTTCCGTATTTTTCCTGATGGTAACACAGGGTATCCCTAATGCGCTGGTTTCCTCCTGCAATCCCCCGCTGTCGGTCAACACAACCCTTGCATCTTTCCATAGAAACAAAGACTCCTTAAAACTCAACGGTGAAAAAAGGAAAATGTTGTTTGAAAGTCGAAGGTTAAATTCATCCATCATCTTTTTTGTTCTGGGATGAACGGGAAAAAGGATCGGCATTTTGGCGGCAATAGTATTTAATGCCTCGACTATTTCTTGAAATGCCGGCTTAGTATCTACATTCGAAGGTCGATGCAGCGTGAGAAATGCATACTCATCA
>JAYEFV010000139.1:0-16052 GCA_034658755.1 Thermodesulfobacteriota bacterium
TCAAACCTTGGATGACTATTTCTTTTCAGCCGTTTTGATACTCGTAAAAAAAATCTTAATTAATTCTTCTGTTTCCTGTAAAATACCATCTAATAGTTCAGGTTTTTTCATTCATCATTCGATGTTGGATGTTCGATGTTGGACGTTCGATGTTCATCTTTTTCAGTAGTTATTAACCCTGAACCTGGGAACCTTTGAACCGTGAACGGTTACGGAAGGTTATAACACCGTATATCCCGGACCTTCCCCACCTTCCGGGCACGTCCATGTTATATTCCGGTATGGATCCTTAATATCACAGGTTTTGCAGTGAAGACAATTTGACGGGTTCAGTTTGAGCCGGCGTAGTGATGTCTTTTGATCCGTCTCGATTTCATATACGTCACCCGGACAAAATTTGGTGCAGGGGCACCGGTAAGTCTTAAAACATTCATTAACGCACAGGTCTCGATCATGGATGATAATGTGGCTGGGTTGATCCTCTCTGTGCATGGTTTTGGACAGATAGACGCCGGTAAGTTTGTCAACATACAAGACGCCGTCCAATGTCTTTTTTTCAGGGGCCGTTCGAATATCATCTTCACTCCCCTTTACAGGCTTTAATGTTTTGTAATCTTGTTTAATGGGCATGTTATCATATACGCCCCGTCCTTTTGTGACATACTGAGCGCCAAGATGGATAATCTTAGTCAGACCTTTTTTTGAAAGGGCCTGTGAAAAATTTCTAACTTCGAAAATTTCTTTTTTTATCCAGCTTTTTTCAAACAGGTCATGATAAACGCTAAGGGTTCCCCGGGTAAAATTGTTTTTTTCACAAGCAGTTATGATTGCTTCTGCCGCCAGCATGCCCGATTTCATGGATAAATGAATACCCTTCAGCCCGGGAGTATTCTGCATTGCTGCGCTGCCGCCAACAAACACGCCACCGTCAACGGCAAGTTCGGGGATTGTAAAATAGCCTCCGGTTGAAACCGTTCGGGCACCCTGTTCCAGGGCCTTGCCGTCCTTGAGTATGCCTGCTACAAACGGATGCTGTTTGAATTTTATGAACTCGTCATAAATATCGAGGCCGGAGTCTTCATAGCAGAGACCTGCGAGAAACCCCAGGGCGACTTTGTTGTCTTTAATTTCGTAAATAAAGCCTCCGCCCGGCGTGTTCAGGCCAAGGGGATATCCAAGGGTATGGATTTCGTTCCCCCGGCCGGAAGTAAAATAATTATCGTCAGGAAGCTGGATTACTTCTTTGATTCCGGTTTCAAACACCTGGGGCATTTTTCCGGAAAAGAGGTTCAGTTTTTGCGAAATATCCTGTATCAGGTTTCCCCTTGCCCCTTCGCCGAATACGGTAACCTTTGCCATCAAATCTATGCCGGGCTCAAAATTACTTTTGGGCTTACCATCTTTGCCAAGGCCTTTATCACCGGTACGTACTCCGGTTATGGTTTTTTGATCTTTGGCATAAAGAACTTTTTCCCCTGCAAAACCAGGGAAAATGTTTATGCCAAGGTCTTCGGCAATATTGCCAAGCCACCTTGTAAACTTTGAAAGACTGATAATAAAAAAGCCTTTGTTATGCATGTATCGGGGGATAATCGGAATTCGATACTGTTTTTTCGGGGTTAAGAAATAGAATTCGTCTTTCGTTACGGTCGCTTCTATGGGGCACTGTTTTTCCAAGAAGTCCGGGATCAGTTCCTTTAAGGCGACAGGGTTCAGGACGGCGCCGCTCAACGCATGTGATCCGATTTCCGCTCCCTTTTCGATGAGTGCAACTTCAAGGCTCATATTTTTCTTTTTGGCGATCTGCATCAATTTAATGGCGCCTGCCAGACTTGCAGGGCCGCCTCCGACAAACAGCACATCAAAATCAATCTTTTCACGTTCAATTTTCATTTCAGTAACTTTCTAATTTTTAGCTAAAACCAGTAAAACCCCTGTCCAGTCCAATCCTTTGCTATTCCCAAGGAGAGGGGCAATTTCAACTCCGGAGTAAAACCCCAATAGAGGGATGTTATATTGTTTAAAAACTTTTTGAACTTCCGAGGCTTCTTCTGTTGTTGTGTTGGAAAAACTTGCAGTTCTGCCTGCACAGTCGATATACAAACCTAAAACAGGTTTTTTTCCATCCGCTTTGATTTCCTCCATCAATTCAACCGAATTAACTCTGGCGGATTCTATCATCTTTTTCGAATCCCTTAACATAAATAATATTTTTGTACCTTCCTCGAGGTCCGGCTCAAAAAGAACAATTCCTTCTCCATCAGGCATGGTCCCGGTAATCAGTCTGTTTACATAATTTCCTTCTTGATATTCTTCATATTTCTCACCATGGTTTACCCCTATTGATAGGCGTTTGACGGGAACTTGTTTTCGCCAATCTTGATTCCCATATTTATCATCGATTATCTTAACAATGGGCTTTTTGTCTAATTCGTAAACCACGGGTCCTTTGATTTTTGTGATTGTATGATAGATACCATCTTGCGGTGTACACCCATGCATAATGCGGAAATAAGGTTCAAAGCTTCCACCTAATAGGGTTGCAACAACACTCTGGTCGGCAACATAAGAGCCACAAAATTGTTTTGTAGGGCTGAACTCATAATCTCCTATCACACCGGCACCTATTATCGGCAGTTTGGATTTAAATATTTCTTTAATCCCATTTATTAAAAGGGGCGATGCATTCATTATTGGAGGCGTTGTTGCGGTTGGAGAATGCTTTATGGAATCATAGAATATTACCATGAGCTTGCCGTCTATGCCCTCTGATAGTTTTTCAGCTATTTTTTGTCCAGCCGTCTTTTCATCTTTATCCAGATCTCCGACAGCTGTTTCTATATGTTGAAGTTTATCTGATTCGATTATCGCCGCTCCTGCCGGATAACCCTTATATGAAAGATAGTCGTTGGTTATTATGCCAATGGCTGAACCGCCAATTATCGGAATTTTATCATCTATAACCGTTTGCAGTCCTTTAAAAAATTTGTCATGATCAACCTGCCCGCCGCAGAAAGCAAACACAAGTGAAGGTTTATTAATATTACCATTTTCTATTGCATTTTTAGCCACCTTTATTCCTAATGAGATATTGTCTTTACTGTTATCATATCCGATACCCGCTTTCATTTTTCCTCTCCCATAATCGCCCTTAACCCGAATTTCTCATGAAGAATTTATTTTGAAAAAGAAAAAAGGCCCATGCATTGGTTTCATTGAGTATCAGTAATCCTTTTTGGATCTTTCAAGATCCCTTTGCTGGTCGCGTCGTCTGATGGCCTCCCGTTTATCATATTTACGCTTACCCCTGGCAAGAGCTATGGTAAGTTTGGCCTTTCCGTTTTGAAAATACACCCTTAAGGGTATCAGGGAAAATCCCTTTTCATTAACTTTGCCATACAGCTTTTTGATTTCATTTTTATGCAACAGGAGCTTTCTTTTTCTTAAGGGATCATGATTGTCATAATAGGCAAAAGGATAAGCGGCAATATGCATCTGGTGAATAAAGACTTCGCCTTTTTTAATCCTGGCATACGAATCTTTAAGGTTAACGCGGCCGAGTCGAAGTGATTTAACTTCGGTTCCCAAAAGAACCATTCCTGCCTCGTATGTATCTTCGATAAAATAGCTGTGTCTGGCTTTTCTGTTTTCAGCTACAATTTTTATATGGTTTGTGCTCAAATTTTGTTTTCACCTAACCCGGACAAGCCGGCCTCCGGCTCGGAGAGAACCAAGAAATATTTGCCACAAAGACACAGATGATATATGTAACCGTTCACGGGTTCAGGGTTCAACGTTCAGGGTTAAGGACAAAGAAGGCATTGAAGATTCTGAGCCCTTGTTACAAATGTTCATTTTCCCAAGTAATTGCCAATTTGGCTTCAAATTTTGGATTAGGCCTGACGAAACTAACGCTTTTCTCGTAAATACGCATTCCAAATGCAGTTCGGGTACTAGAATGGAACCTTGAACCCTGAACCTTTGAACCGTGAACGGTTACGATTACATATCGGTATATCCTGTTTCAAATAGAATGTTTCCGTAAGTGCTCAGCACCAGTTCCGTGACCCCGGTGTCAGTAGTTTCTTTCAGAACCTTTTTGATAAACAGCCTGGAGTTTTTAGCATCAATAAATTTTATTATATTTTTAACCACCGGTATTGACTGAGGATTCATGCTCAATTTTTCTATGCCCAGACCTAAAAGTATTGGTATGTTAATCGGATCACCCGCCATCTCACCGCACATGAAGAGATCCACACCCTTGTCTCTGGCAACATCGGCAACATGTTTAATCATCCGTATAATGGCAGGATTAAGAGGTTGATAAAGATGCGCAACCTTTTTATTGACCCTGTCCACCGCCAGCGAATACTGAACAAGATCGTTGGTTCCTATACTGAAGAAATCTACATCCCTGGCCAACACATCCGCCAGAATTACAGCAGAAGGGGTTTCTATCATGATTCCGATCTTAACATTTTTATTAAAGTCTAAACCCTCTTTGTCCAGAGAATCGGCAACTTCGCTTAAAATCCTTTTTGCATGAAGGACTTCGTCATAGCATGATATCATGGGGTACATAATTCTGACGTTGCCGAATACAGAGGCTCTTAATATCGCCCGTAGCTGGGTCTTGAATATATCCTGTCTTTGTAAACAGTACCTTATACCGCGAAGTCCTAGCGCAGGATTCTTTTCATCAGAATTGGAAGCATAGTAAACCGCTTTATCACCGCTAATGTCCAAAGTTCGAATGGTTACCGGCTTGGGCGCCATTACTTCGATGACATCTTTATATTTATCAAAAAGCTCATGCTCAGTGGGAAAATCAGGCCGGCTTAGATATTGCAACTCAGTCCGGTAAAGGCCTATGCCATCTCCGCCGTAATCAATAACAGATACCACCTCTTCGGGGAGTTCTATATTACCCAAAATCTGCAGCCGGATACCATCTCGTGTTTCAGCCGGAATGTAGCTTTCCCGGGTCATAACCGCTTTGTATGCTTCGTATCCGGCTTTTTGTTCTTCAAACTGAATCAGAGTCTGTTCCGTTGGATTAACAATAACGATACCGGCAGTACCGTCCACAATAATAATGTCATCGTTTTTTATGATACGGGTTGCATTATCAAGACCCAAAACAGCAGGAATTTCAAGACTTCGGGCGATGATGCCGGTATGTGACGTTTTGCCGCCATGATCAGTGATAAATCCCTTAATTTTTTCGAGTTGTATTTGACTGGTTTCTGCCGGGGAAAGGTCCACGGCGACAAGTATTACGCGTTTATCAATCGCAGCAATATCCACAACTTTTGCACCAACCAGATATTGCATGATGCTGTCAGATACATGTATGATGTCATCCACCCGTCCTTGCAGATAGGAATCTGTCATATTTCTAAACATTGCTTTGACGTTGGATACCACTTTTTTAAGGGCCCATTCGGCGTTTACCCGTTCTTTTTTGATGGTTTCGATGGTTTTGCCGTAGAGCATTTTGTCTTTGAACAGCACCTTGTGAGTTTCAAGAATGTGGGCGTGCTCGCGCAACTCTTCTGGTGTTGTTTCAATGATTTTGCTGAGGTTATCTTTAGCATTTTTTACCGCAGTCTTGAACCGTTTGATCTCATTTTGCAAATTATCTTCACTAATAAAGTATTTATCTACAACATCAACGCCTTCCCTGCCGACCAGGTATGCTTTACCGATGCAAATGCCCGGAGAGGCAGTAATACCGCTGAGTTGCAATTCCGTTTCGTTTGTATTTGGCATTTCTGATTATTCTCCAAAGCCGTTTTCAATGAGCTGTGCAAGATCATTTAAAATGTCAATATCCCATGGATCGTCAATTAATAACGTTAATTTTGAATCTTTTATGCCGGCCAGGCTAAGAATATCAATAATTCTGGAAGCATCTGCCTTGTCTTTGTCTTTAATAATCCACACTTTTGATCTTGCTTTTTTAACAAGTTTTGCTATTTTTGCCGCCGACCTTGCATGAAGGCCAAAGGGGTTTGTAATGGTAACATTTTTTGAATGTCCAATAGCCGAATTGTTTTTAACCATAAAAATTTCTACCAATTCCCATGATTTTTGTCAATCTGTAATCATTGACAAAACACCAAATAGCTGTTAGGGCTTTTCCGACTAATATATGCAATATCCTGAATTTGTATGAAATTAATTTATATCTTTCCTCTCATAAATTTTAACTCAAGGAGGTAGGAATAATGGCTGACAACATCTTGATTTATGGCAAAGATACGTGACCTTACACAAACGCGGCTCGTGAAGCTTTTAACAAACAAGGGAAAAAGGTTGAGTACTACGACGTTCGGCACGATGCCGACAAACTGAAAGACATGCTGGAATATTCTGACGGCACGCGCAAGGTTCCGGTGATTGTGGACCAGGATAAGGTTACCATCGGATTTAACGGCGGAACATGAGGCGTTTAAATCGTCGGCTGTATGCCGATAAGATTGATGGCTTTGTAAAAAGTCCAACTTCTGCGTTGCGCTTCATTTCGTTGTCATTGCGACGTACGATAAGTACGCCTCATGACACGAAATTCGCGCGCCTTGAATTTGGATCTTTTTACTTTGCCATCTATTAGATGACTTTTTACGAGTGCATCAAAATTGGGCCCTGTGGTTTTATATGAATAAACAGTTTCTTATTGACGACTTTAAATTAGGTGAAGCGTGGCGCCTTTTCAGAATCATGGGCGAATTCGTTGAAGGGGTAGAAACCCTCCATGATATCGGACCTTCTGTGACTTTTTTCGGGTCAGCCAGAGTTCAGCCGGATGAGCCAATTTACAGAAAAACCGAAGCACTGGCTGCTCTATTTGCAAAAAAAAACTTTTCTGTTATAACCGGCGGTGGCGGCGGAGTAATGGAAGCGGCAAACAAAGGTGCGGCAGAGGCGGGAGGAACTTCCATCGGCCTGAATATTATCCTGCCATTTGAGCAGAAACCCAATCCTTTTGCAAATATTAGAGTCGATTTTAAATACTTTTTTATTCGTAAGGTCATGTTTATTAAATATGCCGCAGCCTATATTATCATGCCCGGTGGTTTTGGCACGCTGGATGAGCTTTTTGAAGCGGTCACACTGATTCAAACACAACGCATAAAACCGTTTCCGTTAATTCTGGTTGGCTCCGATTACTGGACAGGACTTATTGACTGGATTAAGGATAGATTGCTTTCCGAAAAACGGATATCTCCGGAAGATTTAGAAATTTTGCAAATTATGGATGAGCCCGATGAAATTTTAAAAGCCGTAGAAAAAATAATTATTTTATAATGCTATATCTTCAAAATAAATAGATAATTCTCAGAGCGCAGATTCTCGGCTCTTTTTTTTATTTTTATAAAGGAAGGTTAAGAATATTGGCAGTATCAAATGCAATCAAAGAACAGGACGTTCTGCTGGAGATAGAGGACGTTCATATGAGTTTCGGAAAGGTTCTTGCTTTGGTCGGCGTCAGCTTGAAAATAAGAAAAGGAGAGATACATTCTGTGATCGGGCCCAACGGAGCCGGAAAGACCGTGATGATGAATATTATTAACGGTCTTTATATGCCGCAAAAAGGTAACATCCATTACAAAGGAAAAAAGATCAACAAATTAAAACCGTATAAACGGGCAAAACTGGGTATTGCCAGGACTTTTCAGAAAGTCGAGGTCTTTGGCGGAATGACGGTATTGGACAACATCCGTCTGGGCAGGCACATCCATTCTAAATCGGGCATCGCCAGTGGATCGGTATATATTGGTAAAACTGCGCGGGAAGAGATTGAACACCGGACCTTTATCGAAGAAAAAATAATCGATTTTTTAGAGATCCAACATATTCGGAATAAACCGGTCGGAATGTTGCCGTACGGCCTTCAAAAGCGGGTAGAACTGGGTCGTGCGCTGGCCCTGGAGCCTGAGCTTCTGATTCTTGATGAACCACTGGCCGGACTTAATCTTGAAGAAGTCGAAGACATGGCCCGGTTTATTATAGACATTAATGAAGATGAAAAATGGAAGATCACCTGTCTTCTGGTGGAGCATGACATGGGCGTGGTCATGGATCTTTCCGATCATGTCTTTGTTCTCAATTTTGGCAACATGATCATTGACGACACACCGGGGGAAGTACAGAATCATCCCGAAGTGATCAAGGCATACCTTGGTGAAGAGGACCTGTATGCAACAAGGAGATAAAACCGTTCAAAATAATAGCCAATACGGCATTGAAATTACAAAAGATCTGACGATCCCCAAACTTTTTTGTGAAAAGGCGCACCAGTATGGCGAAAACAGGGTGGCCATGCGTGAGAAAGAGTTTGGAATATGGCGCCCCATCACATGGTACGATTATCTCGAGAACGTTAAATACCTCGCATTGGGCCTCCTCAGCCTTGGACTCGAAAATGGAGACAAAGTATCCATGATCGGCGACAACCGTCCTGAAGGCCTGTGGGCGGAAATGGCCACCCTGTGTGCAGGAGGAGTGGGCGTGTGGCTGTTCCAGGACAGCTTGATCGAAGAAGTCAAATATATAATCGACCATTCAGACACAAAGTTTTTGTTCGGTGAAGGTCAGGAAGAGGTCGATAAAGCCATTTCAATTTTTAATGAATGTCCTAAGTTTGAAAAGATCATATGGGATGATCCCAAAGGGATGCGAAATTATGATCAGGACTGTCTGATAAGCCTCAAACAAGTTCAGCAGTTGGGTCGGGAACTTGAACAGCAACAGCCACAACTGTTCAGGGAGATGATTGATAAGGGCCATGGTGATGAAGTGGCGCTCCTTTTCTATACCTCGGGGACCACGGCGCTGCCCAAAGGGGCATTGCTCTCCCACAATAACATGTTGACCATGGGAAAGTACCTCATGGCGGTGGATCCATGCTTAGCCACGGATGATTATGTCTCTTACCTGCCGTTTGCATGGATCGGAGAGCAGATGATGTCTATTTCCTGTGGTTTGCAGGTGGGATACACCATTAACTTTCCCGAGGAGTCCGAAACCGCACAAGACAACATTCGGGAAATAGGCCCCCATGTTATGTTTGCTCCCCCACGCATGTATGAGCAGATGACCCGTACGGTCCAGGTCAAATACCTGGATGCCACCTGGATAAAGCGGAAACTCTATGAGCTTTCTACCCGGATCGGTTATCATGTGGCGGATCTAAAGTTTCAGAAAAAACCAATTCCCTGGTACTGGGCGTTTCTGGATTGGCTGGCGTATATTACGGTGCAAAAAAAGCTGAAAGACCACCTGGGTCTTTCCCGAGTTCGCAATGCCTATACCGGTGGGGCGGCCATGGGGCCGGACCACTTTCGTTTTTTTCATGCATTGGGAGTAAACCTCAAGCAGATTTACGGCCAGACCGAAGTGGCCGGTATTTCAGTGGTCCATCGTAGTGGAGACATAAAATTTGACACTGTGGGTCTCCCCATACCGGAAACAGAAATAAAAATTACCGAAGATGGGGAGATCCTTACCAGAAGCCAGTCGGTTTTTCAGGGGTATTATAAGAATCTCGAGGCCACGGAAGAGACATTGAAGGATAATTGGCTCTATTCAGGTGACAGAGGTTTTATTGATGATGACGGTCACCTGGTTGTTTTTGATCGCAGTAAAGATGTATTCACTCTCAGGGATGGAAGACCTTTTTCTCCCCAATATCTGGAAACCCGCCTGAAATTCAGCCCCTATGTGAAAGATTCGTGGGTGATCGGAGATAAAAGAGATTATATTGCGGCCGTCATCTGTATCGATTACTCGGTGGTGGGGAAATGGGCGGATGAAAAAAAGATCAATTATACGAGCTATCAGGAACTTTCTCAGTTAGATCAAACTTACAAATTGGTGGAAGAGCAGATACATAAAGCCAATAAAGACCTACCGGAAACGGCAAGAGTGGTAAAATTCGTTAACCTGTATAAGGAGTTCGATGCCGACGATGATGAACTTACAAGGACCAGAAAATTGCGTCGGGCATTTGTGGAAAAAAGATACCATAATATAGTGGATGCCCTTTATTCTGAAAATAATATGGTGCATATCGATACCACGATCAAGTATGAAAACGGGAGACAAGCGCATATTAACACCGATCTTCATATAAGAAAGGTAGCGGATTGACAATTGACAATTGACAATTGAAAATTGAAGATTTTTGGATGTAATGAATAAAGAGAAGTTAAGGAGAAGAACAAAAGAGTTTGCTCATCGTTGTGTTAAATTAGCAATGTCGCTTCCTGAAACGGATCTTGGTAGACATATTCGCAGCCAGTTAATCAGATGTGGCACATCGGTTGCTGCTAATTATCGAGCGACTTGTTTGGCACAATCAAGAGCAAGCTTCATATCTAAATTAAGCATTGTTTTGGAAGAAACAGATGAGTCATATTTCTGGTTAGAATTCATTGTTGATGAGAGTCTGTTGAAAAAAAGGCTTGTCGATTCTTTGTTGAAGGAGGCTGAAGAACTGACAGCTATTTTTATTTCCAGCAGAAAAACCGCAAGATCTAAGGTTGATAAGTAAATGCTGATCTTGAAGAATATGTAGATTGATTTTAACAATTGTCAATCTTCAATTTTCAATTATAGCGGGGAGCTAAGCATGGAACTGTTTTTGATGACGATTACTACGGGCATTATGGTTGGCGGCATTTATGCCCTTGTCGCCCTTGGGTGGGTGTTGATATATAAATGCTCGGGTGTGTTGAATCTGGCCATGGGGGAGATGACTCTTATCGGAGCCTATGTTTCTTTAAGCTTTTACTCCATGGGCATACCCTTTTTGCTGGCGCTTTTAATTTCACTTATCATAGGTCTGATCCTGGGAATCCTGACGGAAAGAATTTTTTTAGACAAACTTATCGGCGAGCCGGTTCTAACGGTTATCATGGTAACCGTAGGGCTTTCATTTTTCTTTAAGGGAATGGTGGAACTCATATGGGGAACCGATACCCGTGTATTCACCCCGCCGGTTTTTTCAATTGAGCCGATTCATATAGGGCCAGTTATTGTGGGTCAGGCGTATCTATGGAGCTTTGTGGCAGCCATTATTCTTTTAATTATTTTTGTCTGCTTTTTTAAATATACCCGGTGGGGTCTTGCCATGCAGGCTACGGCCGACGATGAGATGGCCGCCCTTTCCATTGGTGTGAGTGCAAGATTTGTCTATGCGGCAGCCTGGGCCATCGCTTTTATGGCGGCCGGCGTGGGCGGAACCCTTTTGGGCAACATCAACGGGCTTAACATATCCGTAGGGTACCTCGGTCTGCTGGTTCTGCCTGCGGTGGTGCTGGGGGGTCTCAATTCCGTGCCGGGCGCCATTGTCGGTGGTATTGCCATCGGCATATTACAGAACCTGTGCGGGGCTTATCTGGACAAATACTTTCCCGGCGGTATCAAAGAGATAGCCCCTTTTGTTTTTATGGCCATATTCCTGCTTTTTAAACCTCATGGCTTGTGGGGATGGGAGCGGATTGAACGAGTATAAAACGGGTTTCATTGGTTCAATTTGTTTGATTAGTTGCATTCGTTTGAATATTAACTAATGCACCTAACCAATCAAACCAATTTAACTAATATAACGAATTAAACGGAAAAATTATTATGTCAACAACCTGGCTACCCTGCGGTGTTTACCATCAAAATTATGCTCAGGATCATGCCTGGTGGCAGACCAAGTTTATCAAGGGCAAAATGATCCTGCTCTTTATCATTTTGTTTGTTGTTATCCCGCTGTTTGCAGATTCTTATTGCCTAAGTGTTTGTAATCAGGTCGGCTATACGGTGCTTGGCGCTTTAGGGGTGCAGCTTTTAATCGGCTTTTGCGGCCAGATAACCCTGGGTCATGCAGCATTTATTGCGGTGGGCGCATATACAAGCACTCTGCTCATCCTTGAGTTCCCCTGGCCCAAAATAATGATGGATTACGGCATTGCTTATCCTTTTAGTATAATAATTGCTGCAATTGTTGCCGGCATATGGAGTGTTTTGTTCGGACTTCCTTCTGCCAGGGTAAAAGGATTTTATCTGATTTTAACAACCATGGCCGCCCAATTCATTACCGTAGATTTTATCATCACGCAGTATGTGAGCCAGATCGGCGGACGAGGACAGGCATTTTCTTTGCCACCGGGCACCATCAAGGTAGGACCGTGGGTTATTGACAGTGACTTTAAAGTATATTTTATGATGCTTGTCCTTGTGATTTTTTGTGTTATCATTACGGTCAACCTTCTGCGATCGAGAGTCGGCCGGGCCTGGGTGGCCATACGTGACAACGACATTTCTGCGGAGGTCATGGGAATTAATGTCGTCAAATATAAGCTTCTGGCTTTTTTTGTGGCCGGATTTATCGGCGGAATTGCCGGGGCGTTCTGGATCAGCAACCTTGCTGCCATAAGCCCCGAACACTTCCCCTGGTTCTGGTCTTTGTGGCTGGTGGGTGTGATCCTTATCGGCGGTGTCGGCTCTGTCCACGGGACTATTTTTGGATCCATATTCATGGTCGTGGTTATGGAGGTTTTACAATTGTCCATCATACCTCTTGCAGATATTTATCCCAAACTATTAATGGATTTTTTGTTTATTAAAGAGGCTGTATTTGGTCTGGCCATATGCATGTTTATGATATTTGAACCCAATGGTTTGGCCTATCGGTGGTGGCAAATTAAAAATTTTTTCAACCTGTGGCCCTTTTCGTATTAGTACCTAACGCGGACAAGCCGGCCTCCGGCTCGTAAGCCTACGGCTCGGAGAGAACCAAAAATATTTGCCACAAAGGCACAAAGGCACAACGAAGGGGTATGTATTATAAACCTTTATCAAAAATGGCATTAAAAGAATTATATTATAATCTTTGGTGTCTTCGTGTCTTTGTGGCTGAACGTTTACGTGATTTGTTATTTTCGGTTTGGCCGGTTTATAAAAAGGAGGTGATAACAGCAGTAATTTGGCAGAAACCCGATGAAAATCACACTCTCATAAGAAGGGGGGAAAGATTTATGTTTACTAAAAATATGTGTTCAAAGTTTTTAATATCACTGTTTGTTGTGGCACTTATTGTTGGATTTTCTTCCATGGCCGGAGCCGCAACAATTAAGGTGGGATCGCTCAATGACATGACCGGGGCAACGTCGGATGTGGGCAAGGATTATGCCCTGGGCATTGCAGAAGCGATTCATTATGTGAATGATAATGGAGGGATTAACGGAAAGCAGATCAAGCTTTATCAGTTTGATTATGGATATCGTATTCCCGAGGCCCTGACTAAATACAACTTGTTTAAGCGACTAAAATGTGTGGCTATTCTAGGTTGGGGAACCGGCGATACAGAAGCATTGGCGCCGACGGTAGCCAGAGACAAGATCCCTTATGTATCGGCGTCTTATTCGGGGCATTTATGCAAACCGGAAAAGACACCCTATAATCTGTTTTTTGCAACGGACTATTCGACCCAGTCAAGGGGGCTCATAACTGCATGGTTTGATAAAAAATGGCCCCAAAAACCTGATTATGGCAAACGCAAGCCAAGAATTGCTATGTGCTATATGACTGCTTCTCCTTTCAGCAGTTCATCAATTAAGGCAGCAAAAGAGCAGGCTAATATGCTCGGTTTTGAAATTGGCCCTGACCAGGACATATCGTTATTTGCAATCGATACCAAGAGTCAGATCCTGGCATTAAAAGAGTTTAAGCCGGATGTGCTCCTCCATACCAATACGGTGATGTCTGTTGCTGCAACGCTGCGTGATTCTTATGCACTCGGACTGGGCGCCGATAATCTCATTAAATGCTGGGGGTATGATGAGAATCTTCCCAAGTTGGCAGGAAAGGCAGCCGAAGGCGCTATCGGATGTGCCCCGTGGGCGTTTTTTGGACTTGATGTACCTTTGATGGACAAGGTTGTCGAATATGCCAAAAAGTATAACCCCGGAGTCCCTCTGGAAAAACGGACAATACATACAGTACAGGCATGGGCAAGTGCGCTGGGGCTTGCAGAAGCGTTGAAGCGTGCGGATAAGGCCGGAGATTTGTCCGGGGAAGGGATCCTTAGAAAGGGTTTTGAGACAATGAAGGACTTTGAAATTGGTCTTGGCATTGCTCCGGCAACATATACTGCAACAGATCACAGGTCTCAAAGCATAGCAAAGATCTATGAATATAAAAATGGGAAGTTCTCACTGCTCGATGAAGTTGACCTGAAGAAAAGGTGGCCTGATAAATGGGCTAATGAATGGCTTGGATGGTAGTTAATGATTGACTAATTAAAGATTGAAGATTGACTAATTAAAGATATGAAAAATTTTATTCAATTTACAATCGAAGTCGGAAATTTATAGTGCCCACAAGGAGGTTTTTAGGCTTTGTCGAAAGAGGAAATGATCTTAAAGATCAATAATATTGAGGTCAAGTATCACGAGGTCATTCTGGTAATAAAAGGGATCTCCATTGAAGTCCCCAAAGGGGGGATTGTGGCCCTTTTGGGCGCCAATGGTGCCGGCAAGAGTACGACCTTAAAGGCGATCTCCGGTTTGCTAAAACACGAAGACGGCGAGGTGACCGATGGATCCATTGAATTCATGGGTGAGCGGATTGATAAGATAAAGGCTGAGAAAATTGCCAAAATGGGTATCGTTCAGGTAATTGAAGGGCGCAGGGTGTTTGAACACCTCACGGTAGAGGAGAACCTGAAGGTGGGTGCCCATATGCGAAAGTACGGCAGGTCGGTCAAGGACGGGCTGGAAATGGTATATAACTACTTCCCTCGGCTAAAGGAAAAGCGCAGTGAAATCGCCGGGTTTATCAGCGGCGGAGAACAGCAGATGACGGTTGTCGGGCGCGCTCTGATGACCAGTCCCGAGCTGATCCTTTTGGATGAGCCTTCCATGGGTCTGGCTCCGCTTCTTATCCATGAAATTTTCAATATTATTACAAAGCTTAACCAGGAGGAGAAAATATCGATTCTTCTGGTGGAACAGAATGCCAAGCTTGCCCTTAATGTTGCACCCTATGCCTATGTGATGGAGAATGGTCGCATCGTCATGGACGACACAGCCGAAAAGCTTAGGGAAAATCCGGATATCAAGGATTTCTATCTGGGCATGACCGATATTGGTGGAAGAAAAAGTTTTCGGGATGTAAAGCACTATAAGCGAAGAAAAAGATGGCTTACCTAACCCTTTAATAGAATAAGGGAGGAATAAAATGCATAGAAAGTCAATTATACTTAAATGTTTGAGTATTTTTTCCATTGTCGCCCTGCTTGCGGGTTGCGCCGGCATGACGGCAAAACCCACACAACAGAGTTTCAAGGTGCCGGTGGTTACCCTCGATTCAATGGAAGTGGCGCATGCCTTCGGATACTGGTACTTCTCAAAGAAAGTTCAACCCACCAAAGGAAAGCCGGACAACGTCGGGGCCCCCCTCAATCTGGCGTTCATCTTTAACATAGAAAACCCAAATGATTATCCTGTAAAGATGGAGAATTTAAAATTTACTATTGCCTTTGAAGAGTTTGATCTGAATACGGTCAGCTCTACGGATACCATGTGGATCCCGGCCGGTAAGACAAATCAGGTAAGAGTACATGCTCATTTTGATGTAAGGCAGTCTTTGCTGAGTCTGCTGGTCACCGGCGGCTTTAAACTGAAAGAAAAAGGAACCAATGTTTGGGCCCAGCTCGAAAAATGGTGGACAGAAATTCCGGAATATTCCGTTCCGATCCATGTGAAAGGCGGATCGGCCATTTTTAAAGCAGACGGCCTGACCCAAGTAGCTACTTTTGAAGCTACCTTTCCTTAATAAGCAGAAACTGCATATATAATCTTTAAAACTCCAGGTTACGTGTTCCAACGACAAAAATATAGAACGCGTAACCTGTTTTAATTTTTTAATTCGGTTACCCGAAATATTTACTGATGGCACTTTTTTAACGAAACATCGAGGTCTGAATATGGGACTATATGATTTTACTTTTTATGATCTTATCCATCGCAATACGGTATGTTTCAATGATA
>JAYEFV010000140.1:0-4308 GCA_034658755.1 Thermodesulfobacteriota bacterium
CACGAACAGGACTGTTAACGCCGCCTGGAATAATATCCAATGCCCGGACAAAAAGTTTATTAGAATTTTCTCGATTCATCGTCTCATCATCCTTTCTATGTTTAAATAAACCTGTTGACTTTTTCTAATGATTTCATTGAAAGTAACAGACACAATTTATCAGGTCAAGCAGGCTTTTTTGATAATGGCACAACAAAGATCCCTCAAACAGCTGTCAAAGCTCATATCTTATATGCTTGGACATAAACCGGCCGAGTTCGGCCTGGTCCCGGACCGGGATGGATTTGTAAAAATCAAGGAATTTTTAAAAGCTGTCCGTGAAGAGAAAGGGTTAAAATATATTCGCAGATCACATATCCATGAAATCCTTATTACCCTGTCACATCCTCCTGTTGAAATCAAAGACAATTATATACGCGCAACACATCGTGATAAGCTACCCAAGCACAACCCGACCCAAACCCTTCCCAAGCTCCTTTATACCTGTGTGAGGAGAAAAGCTTACCCATTTGTTCTGGATAAAGGAATATTTCCTATGGGCTTTGGCCGTGTGATCCTGTCATCTGTGCCTGAAATGGCGGAAAGGATGGGGAAACGAAAAGACCGGATGCCGATACTCCTTACGGTCCAGACCCGGAAATCTCTCGAAAAAGGAACGCTATTTTATGAAGCCGGAGATGCGCTATACATGGCCGATTCTATCCAGACAGGTTGTTTTACAGGCCCTGCCCTGCCAAAACAAAAGGAGGCCGCCTTAATAAAGGAGGCTTTGGAAGAAAAAAGAGAACAGAAATTTCCGGGCAGTTTTATTATGGATCTAAAGGATAAAAATGATCATAAAAAGGCATCTCGGCAAAAAAAGAGAAGCAAAGAGGACGCCTGGAATAAAGATCTAAAAAAGCTCAGAAAACAAAAGAGAGAACGCCCCCCGTGGCGAAGGTAAAGAACGCTATTGAAAAATTACGATAAAAAAAATTGACAACCTATTTTAAAGTTGATACGAAATCTACTCCCGTGATAATTTATGGGCCGTTAGCTCAACTAGGCAGAGCACCTGACTCTTAATCAGTAGGTTATAGGTTCGATTCCTATACGGCCCACCATCAACAATATCAACAACTTAAAGCACTCTTTCGAGGGTGCTTTTTTTATGGTCAGGCGGAAGCTTGGACGGAAAGGGGCTTTAAAAAACTAAGGATATTCTGAAGGAAATCAAGGGGAACACGTGGACTCCGTTTATGCAAAAATGCATGCAATTTTTTCAGGAAAAAGGCACGAAAGCAAACAGGGCAAACGAATGCCTCCATATAAAAAAGCAAGGTCATTGCTGTAACCCTGCCTTAACGGACACGGTTCAAACCCAACCGTTCGTTCTCATTCCGGCGGCCGGGACCGGTACCATCGGGGGTAAGGTGACCATTTCCGGCGGGAGCACGACTCAACATGTTACCCTAAGTGCTCTAATTCGTAAATTCGATTACGTATTTTTATCAAGACAACTATCCCGTATAAGTTGAATTCTAAAAGTTTGAAGTTTGCACACATAGAATGATTAAGGATGGGAGAAATCATTGAACTGCATCATAATCCAAACCTACTTTTAATTTGTCGTATTCTCTTGATTTATCTTGCTACAACCTAAGAAAATGAGTGTTGAATAAAGACAAATAATGAGTATTATTTATCTACTTTTAACAAAGGGAAATACGTTGGTAAAACCAAGAATGTCTGTTATCAGTAATACTATAAATATTACCAATGCTGCCCCAACTATAGTGCCTAAAGCACCGCCGCCTGCTGGCAATTGATCAATCCTTGCTGCGATTTTCTCAATTTCCTGGTCACCTAGGCTATCTACCCGTGCCTTAGCTTCTTCAGCATTTACACCCCAGGCCACCAAATGCTTGTGCACTTCAGAACGATCGAGAAACATATTTATATGCTCACATGCAAGATTATGTTTACTTTGCTTGAAGATTTCAGCAGTATTTACCATTGCGGCATGGGCTGGCACTGAAATAATGCTGAAGTTGCCAAGAGCTAAAATTAACAGTATTGCGATTGATCTTCTTCTTTGTCTTAATAAATGCATAATATTTCCTTCCTTCCTAACGTTAAATATGTATCTTGCTCCAAACAATTAGGTATAACCTAAACTATTTCGACTTTTCCAGTATTGATGAAAATATCTTTTTCAATTCGTCAGTCTTTCTTAAAGATCATAAGATTTCGAATTTTGAATTTCGGTCACGCGCAGCGCAGGCGCTTGCGCCGCGTGAGCGCCTGTGTTGCGCGTGCGCCGCGTGTTGAAATTTGTTTGTTTTTTGGGATTTGTTATTTGGAATTTCCACTAACTCAACTACTCTGTAAACGGATACACGGATTTTAAAGGAATATCTAAATCGAATCCTTTCCAAACTTTCTGATTATGATAGCTATCAACTAAGCCATTTATTTTTCTTCTTAAACTTTTTCTTGTATTGTCCTGGAGGATATTTGTGTTTGTGCTCTTTGTTATAGATATAGGGTTTATCAGCATCCATCTCCATGTTAACATAGCCACCAAGCCCCATCTGTATAGCATGAGGCAACGATGCGGAAATATGCCAGTCAGGCCCTTCAAGGTAAAAATATAATTTTCTATAGTCGTCATAGTAAACGCTACAGGAAGGGTAATACCGATATTTATATTTTGCCCGATATCCATGGGCCGGTGCGTGTGGTGGAGGTCCTCCTTTTTTGACTTTATGATGATGTCCACACCCATTTTCTTGTCCCCATTCAAGAGCAAGCCCACCTCCAGTTGTTCTACATCCGCTGAAAGAAAATAAAAATAAGGCGCCAGCTAAAAGAAGCATTATTTTTTTCATAACACTATAATTCATTTCGATCCCCCTTTTATTATTGACGGTCTCGTAAAAAGTCCAACTTCTGCGTTGTGCTGCATTTCGTAATCATTCAACGTATGATAAGTACGCCTCATGATTACAAAATTTGCACGCCTTGAATTTGAACTTTTTACGAAACCGTCTAAATCGGACTTTTTACGAGTTCATCATTATTATCATCCACGTAGTTACTATGCAAAATTTAGACCAGAATGACGATGTAGAAGACCTGCTAATATTTACAGGCAGTTAGATATAATAGATAGATTGTTTGATTAAAATGATATGACAAATATGGTCAATTTAAGTGACAAAAGAAGATCGCAGAGTTTGAGAGCGGAAAAATAAGGTATGAGATAGCTGTAGCAAAACCTACAATCTCTATTCTCTCATTTGGATTGGCATCTAAAAAATTTGAGAAAAGAAGGATTACTAATAACTCTTCTCATTTTCAGCACTAGGGGTTCACGAAGAAATAAGTTCGCAATCTTTAGGCGTTGAAGCGCCCGGCTGGCAAGGCGGGAAAGCGCAGGAATATCTGGATATTCCGAGTTTTCGCAACGCAGCCAGGCGGGATGCATCGGCGCATAAAATGTGAAGTTATTTTTGAGTGAGCCCTAGGGCCTGATTTCGATTGGGGTTCCAACATTGACGGCCTTCCACACAGCATCCATGTTTCTGTTGCTCAAGGCAATACACCCATCTGTCCAGTTGAAAAGTTGGGCGATGTGTGAGAACCATCCCCATCCATTGCGCTGACCATGGATCATGATAGCGCCGCCAGGATTGACCCCACGCTTCTTGGCGTTCTTCCGGTCTGTAGCATTTGGGTATGAAATGTGAATAGACCTGTAAAATTTGCTGTTAGAATTTTTGTAATCGAGGACATACTTCCCTTCCGGGGTTCGTTCATCTCCCTGCTGCTGCTTATGACCCTTCGGGTTGGCACCGAAAGTAACACGGAAAGTGGCAAATGCCTTTCCCTTCCGCAACAGGTAGAGCAGTGATTTACTCTTTACCACTAAAACAAAATCCGCTTTCTGCTCGCTATGGACTACCCCCGAATACAGGAGGCAAGCAAAAGCGATTAGGATGATCTTTACGATGATTTTCATGGCGATGTCCGTATAACAATAGCTGTCAACAACAGCGAAAACAGCGGTCTATTTGTAGAGCTTTTGTCAATCGACATTGACAATAATTTTTTTATTGGCTTTCGCGTCATTTTTTTCGGCGAATGTAATGTGTGCCGAAGCAAGGCATATAATTATCATTGCCAGAAATAAGACGGTTTCGTAAAAAGTCCAACTTCTGCGTTGTGCTGCATTTCGTAATCATTCAACGTACGATAAGTACGCCTCATGATTACAAAATTTGCACGCCTTGAATTTGAACTTTTTACGAAACCGTCTAAATCGGA
>JAYEFV010000141.1:0-13036 GCA_034658755.1 Thermodesulfobacteriota bacterium
ACAATGACCAAAACATTTCAATCAGTTATTGGATATCTCCTCATCATTCTATTTGTTTTGAATTTTGAATTTCGGTTATTGAGATTTGTTTGAGATTTGTATTTTGGTGCTTGGAATTTTCATGATTTTCATAAGCCAGTAACTTTATTTATTCCAAGCAATTACTTGTTTAAATGACGTAACCCTGGGAGGATGATAGATGACTCAGAAAAAAGACTGGAAAAAACCATTTGTGCTTATCCTCTTGCTTGTGCTGCTAGGCGGTTACTATGAGCGATTGGGTGTTGAAACCAGGACAATGGTATTGCCAATGGCGGTATTTATTGCCGCAGCTGTTGTTATGACCCGTTTCAAGCAGCTTGAATATGAAATACGTTCATCCAAGGTCAACGCTCGGGAAGCTGTGTTCCAGACATTCAGCATTATAGACAGTAACGGAAAGGAACGAGTTTCCCTTTCAGCAGCCTCGGATGCCCCGTTAATGACTTTCTTCGATGAGGATCACATACCCCGTGCTACTTTGGAACTATTAAACACAGAGCCGGTAATGAAACTGGTGGGAAACAGGGGAAGTGCATGTATTGCATTTGATGAAAAGGGTCTGCCCAATATCACCTTTAAAGATGATACGGATCAGATCGTCTGGTCAGCCCCGTCATAACAAAATCCGGTTATTAAATAACTGCACAGTATTTTGTAAATGAGCTCGGGAATGAGTACAGAAATCTGGCACAGATCACCCCAAATGGGTGGCCTCTACCTTATTTTTACAACACTCCCCCGGCGTGGAGCAAATCGACTGACATTTCATATTATCGAGGCGACTGTTTCCGTTTTTATATTCATCGATAGCCTTGTGAAGCGCTTTTACTGCCAGTTGTATGCAGTGGTGTTTTTTTGCGGGAACATCTTCTAGCTGGTTGAAAACATCGCCGTCATCAATATTCCGGGCATATTCAAGGTTTTTACCCTTAACGAGATCAACACAAGCCATGGCCGCGGAAATCGCACCCGGACAGCCAAGCACCTGGTAGCAAATATCTTTTATTGTGTTATGATCTATTTTAATAAAGATTTTCAACGTATCTCCGCATGTGCCGAGCATCTCGGACACCTGGTCCGCATCCGGCAAGCTGCCCATATACGGTTTTTCAAGATAATAGTAAATGGCTTTTTCCGAATACCCTAGATCTGCGAGCATTTTTCGCTCGTCCCCGTTATCGTTCTCGAATGAAACTTTAGCCTGATCTTTCTCTACACTATTTAATAAATGCATTACGCCACTCCTTGATGTTAACTCCAATTTCGTATCAAATTCGCCCATTGAAAAATAATTATCTGAATGCGTGTCGGCCTCGTTGTTTCATAAAGAAAAAATGTTACTCAATTTTAAAAATTTTTTGAAAATATATATAAAAACCCAATATGTCAAGTGAGCGGTGTTTTTATTTTATTTAATGTAATAAAGTACCTTGTCATGAAAATAAAAAAATATTATGACAGCAGAATAATTTTCCGTTATATGTGCCTAACCCGGACAAGCCGGCCTCCGGCTCGTAAGCCTACGGCTCGGAGATAACCAAAAATATTTGCCACAAAGGCACCAAGACACAAAGGATATATTCTTTCTTCGTGCCTTGGTGCCTTAGTGGCAGAATTGAAAAAGTTTTGCCACAAAATGTACAAAATTCAACTTTAAAGAACTAAATCTTAAAACCTAAAACCAGATAAATTCGAGTTTTTACGAATTCATTAATGTATTATTTATACATACTGACAATATTGGCTCTTTTGATTTCAGTTTTCAAAAGTCCGGACAAAACCTCTAAAGCGGTCAAGATAGCGGTTAAAAAGTTTATTAATATTTTGCCTGCCTTTTTGAGCATGCTTATTCTGGTTTCAATTATTCTTTTTCTAATCCCGGATGAAATCATTTTAAAATATCTTGGAGATAAAAATAAATTCGTCGGCATAACGCTCGCCTCGTTTTTTGGTTCCGTCACTTTAATGCCGGGATTCATCGCCTATCCGCTTTGCGGAATTCTATTAAAAAAAGGGGTGACTTATATGGTATTATCCGCTTTTTCCACCACGTTAATGATGGTGGGGATCCTGACTTATCCCATTGAGAAAGCGTATTTCGGAATAAAGGTAACCATAATTAGAAACATTTTTAGCTTTTTCATAGCCATTGTCGTGGCCTTGATGACCGGAATTTTATTTGGGGAAATAGGGTAATGGCTTTTACTGATAAAATAAAAATATCAGGCTTTTTTGCCTATATCTGTTTTGTGGCCGCTTCTTTTACTCTGAACTTTAACCCCGGCAAACTCATAGGGACAAATTTTTACAGTTTTTCTATAGAAATGCTTAAAATTCTACCCTGTGCGTTTATTTTAATAGGATTATTTGAAGTATGGGTAAAAAGAAAAACGGTTGAAAAACATCTCGGTACAGAGTCAGGGTTTCGAGGGTATCTATGGACTATACTACTTGGCGGCACCACGGTGGGTGGTTTATATGTCGCTTTTCCCATAGCTTATTCTCTACATTCCAAGGGAGCAAAACTGAGTGTTATATTCACCTACATAGGGGCGTCGGCAATTTGCAGAGTGCCGATGACAATATTTGAAGCCTCTTTTATGGGGATAAAATTTTCACTGATCAGGCTGCTTGCATCTGTGCCTTTGGTTATTGCAACTTCCATAGTATTGGGAAATTACCTGACAAAACGAAAATACAAAGTATTACCCGGTAAATAAGGTGGTTTATTCAGGATTGGGTTTTATCTGAAATCAGTACAATTTGAATAACTCAGGAGGAGGAATATGATTAGATTATTACTGGTAACACCGTACAGAAAGTCTTTGTTCGAATTGGCTTCAGCTTTAGAAAAAAATGACGATGTGGAATTGACATGGACCGAGGCAGGCCAAATCGCCCTGGATATGCTTTCGGAGACTGCCGTAGATCTGGTTGTCGCAGATAAAGAGCTTAGAGACATGACAGGACTTGAGTTTGCAGAAAAATTGCTCCGGGTAAATCCAATGATCAACTGTGCCATATTAAGCTCGCTGCCATCCGATGAATTTCATGAGGCCAGTGAGGGTCTTGGCGTTTTTGCACAATTGCCTCTCCGGCCTGCCAAAGGAGATGCAAAAACACTGTTGAAGCGCCTGAAAAACCTGAAAGATCTCACTGCCGGTATTAACATTGGCGGCAAATAAACAAGAAACATTAAATATCTGTAACCGTTCAAAGTTCACGGTTCAAAGGTTGGGGGATTTGCGGTTTCCGTATTCTGAAAAATGAAGCCGAGGTGTTGAGGAGGGCAATGGGCTGAAGATACAAATACAAGATGCTGGTAGATGATCTATAATTTCGAATTGAATACCCACAATTTCTTTGTTTATTAACCGTTGACGGTCTCGTAAAAAGTCCCAAAACCGTCATGCCGGACTTGATCCGGCATCCAGAAGTAATTGAATTTACTGGATTCCGGCTTTCGCCGGAATAACGACAAAAGCAAATTCCTGACTTTTTACGGAACTGTTAACCGTTGGTTATTAACTATTATTTCCTGAACCTTTGAACCCTGAACCCGTGAACGGTTACAACTATCTTTCTGTATAAAACTGATATGACCGTAACCACAACTAAAAATTCTTCTCCCCGATCTAAAGATGTTTTTAACGCCGAAAAAGTGCTTACCCTTTCTGTTTGCCATTTTATTCACGATATTTATTCCAGTTTTTTCGCACCGCTGCTTCCCCTGCTCGTGGAAAAGTTTTCCATGACCCTTACTCACGCCGGTTTTCTTTCCACAATAATGCAAATCCCTGCTCTTTTTAACCCGTTTATCGGCCTTCTGGCGGACAGAATAAGCGTCCGTTATTTTATCATCCTCGCTCCGGCAACCACAGCCATACCCATGAGCCTTTTGGGACTTGCGCCCAGTTACGGTGTATTATCCCTGCTTTTATTTGTTACAGGGGTTAGTGTGGCTGTTTTTCATGTTCCTGCCCCGGTAATGGTATCACAACTATCCGGAAATAAAACAGGCAAAGGTATGAGTTTTTATATGACAGGCGGTGAACTGGCCAGAACAATAGGACCTATGGTCGCGGTGGGTTCAGTCTCGATTTTAAGTTTTGAAGGATACTATCCTATCATGATTTTCGGAATTCTGGCTTCGCTCTGGCTTTATTTCAATTTTCACGGAATTGATGTGCAGGTTAAAAAATCAGCCAGAAAGCCCCTCTTATCCACCTGTCGTGAAATGAAACACATTCTCTTGCCGCTGACCGCCATACTGGTTACCCGGGGATTTATGCACGCATCAACAACTACGTTTCTTCCGACTTTTATTAAGATGGAAACCGGGAACATCTGGTTGGCAGCATTCGGACTCACAGCATTTGAAGCGTTTGGAGTGGCGGGTGTACTGTCATCAGGAATACTCAGTGATTATTTGGGCCGAAGACAAATACTGATAATTTCCCTGATATGTGCTCCTATAGGTTTGTTTTTATTTGTATATACCGGTGGACTGCTGCGCTGCCTCATGCTTCTTGTCACCGGTTTTACACTCTTGTCTACCACGCCGGTTATGCTGGCAATAGTACAGGAAAATGCCAAAAGCAGTCCATCAACAGCCAATGGATTGTTTATGATGGTGTCGTTTATTTCACGATCAGCCATCGTGGTAATCGTCGGATTAATCGCAGACCATATCGGTCTTCCATTAACCTACTGCATCAGTGCGGCAATAGGATTAATCAGCATACCGTTTATTTTAATGCTTCCTAACCCGGATAAACCGGAAAAAACAAATAACAAATCGAAAATTATTTACCCTGTTAAATAATGCTTCGCATTAAATCTACGATTTATTTAACAGGGCAGGCAAATCACAATAACCGAAATTCAAAATTCCAAACCTTATAATTATGAAGAAAGGCAAACAAATTGAAAAAGATATTTTCATCAATACTGAAACAATCGGAATAGTTAAGTCATTGGTATTTTGAATCTGGGATTATTGCCAGCCTATGGCATGGTGTTTTGAATTTGATGCTTGAGATTTGGGATTTATTTGGAATTTGGTACTTGGAATTTGGGATTTCAAAAAATCCGTGAATGGTTACAAACAAGGTCCTTCTTTGACAAGAAGCATCACACACGTTTTTTTTCTACCGTATACCGGTAAAATTTGGGTTAAGCGCTTGACAAGAAAACATCTTGTCATATGTTACGTTACGCGCATAAGCTCATAACTGGGAGGAATTGTCAGCGTATGATTATCAGCATTGCAAGCGGAAAAGGCGGTACCGGAAAAACCACTGTGGCCACCAACCTAGCTGTTTCTATTGGATCGGATGTACAACTGTTGGACTGTGACGTGGAAGAGCCCAATGCTCACCTTTTTATAAACCCGGTCATTGAAGAGAAAAAATCTGTTTTTACACCGGTCCCGGAAATTGATGAAGAAAAATGCACCTTCTGCAAAAAATGTGCTGAAATATGCAGGTTCAAGGCGATTGCTGTGATCGGAGAAACTGTGTTGACGTTTCCGGAACTTTGCCATAGTTGTGGCGGTTGCATGGAGGTCTGTCCTGAAAACGCCGTCACCGAAATCGGTCGAAACCTGGGTGTGATTGAAACCGGCCACAAAAATAATCTCAATTTTGTACACGGCCGGTTGAGGATCGGTGAGGCCATGTCACCTCCTCTAATCAAAGAGGTTCGGTCATATACCCGTCCGGATCAACTGACCATCATCGACGCGCCTCCCGGCACTTCATGTCCTGTAATCGCCGCCATGAAGGGAGCTGATTTCGTTTTGATGGTAACCGAACCCACGCCGTTCGGCCTGCACGATCTTAAACTGGCTGTTGAGGCGGTGAAAATTCTTGGGATTCCAACGGGACTGGTCATTAATCGCTCGGATATCGGTAACGATCAAGTAAAAGAATACGCTGAAAAAGAAAACCTGCCCATTTTAATGGAGATTCCCTTTGATCGTAAAATAGCGGAAGCGTATTCAAGAGGCAAACTCATTGTTGAAGAAATGCCGGGATGGAAAGAACAATTCCTGAAATTATACGATAATATTAAAGAAATGGCAGTTTAAGGGAGAAAAGATTTTAATGAAAGAATTGGTTGTCATCAGCGGGAAAGGCGGCACCGGAAAGACGAGTCTTATGGCGGCCTTTGCCTCATTGGCCAAAAATAAGGTCCTTTGTGATGCCGATGTAGATGCAGCCGATCTTCATCTGCTCACAGACCCAAAGATAAAAGAACGCCATGATTTTCAGGGCGGCAGCATCGCGGTTATTAATCCCGATAAATGCACAGAATGCGGCCTTTGCAGGGATTTGTGTCGCTGGGAAGCCATAAGTGAACAGTTTGAAGTTGATTCTATCGAATGTGAGGGGTGTGGTGTTTGTGTGGATTTTTGCCCTGAGCAGGCCATTGATTTTCCAGTTCAGACTTGCGGCCAATGGTTTATTTCCGATACACGCTTTGGCCCCATGGTCCATGCCAGATTGGGCATTGCCGAAGAAAATTCAGGCAAACTGGTTGCCCTTGTCAGGCAGGAAGCTAAAAAACTTGCTGAAAAAAATAAATTGGATCTGATCGTCACCGACGGACCACCGGGCATCGGATGTCCGGTAATTGCTTCAATCGGCGGATCTACGGCCCTTCTCATCGTAACCGAGCCCACAGTTTCAGGATTGCATGACATGGAGCGGGTCGCACAATTGGCCGCTCATTTTAAGGTCCCGGGCATGGTCTGTGTAAACAAATTTGACCTTAATATTGACCAGACACAGGCCATTGAGAAACTGGCAAAAGAAAAAAATATAACGATTCTGGGGCGGATTCCTTTTGATTCCGTTTTTACGAAATCCATGGTACAAGGGAAAACCATTTTTGAATATAGTACGGAATCAATAACCGGCCAGGCGGTTGAACAGATATGGAAAAAAATCGTTGAATCCCCTGTAATGAACTAAAAAGCAAATGTGTGATTCGAATACCATAAAAAATAAAATAAAGGAGAATTCTGTACAATGCAAAATGGAAGGATAGCTGTTCCGTCAATGGAAAAAGGCGGACTGGACGGTCAACGGTCGGGACATTTTGGCCACTGTGATGTTTTTACCCTGGTAGATGTTGAAGCAGGAGAGATCAAGGGAGTCACCACTATCTCAAATCAGAGTCATGTCCAGGGCGGATGTATGGTCCCGGTTAATCTCCTGGCGGAACATAATGTAAATGCTTTAATTGTGGGAGGTATCGGCATGCGCCCGCTTATGGGGTTCCGGCAGGTGGGTATCGATGTTTATCACGATGCCGTGCGTCCTGAAATAAGGCCGGTTGTGGAAGACCTGATCGCAGGGAAATTGTCTGCGATTACGGATGATCAAGTTTGCGGTGGCGGCCCGGGTGGTGTATGAGTAAAAATCCTGACATAGAGGACCAGGCTTTGATTATCGCCAGAGGGGATTTGCTTTGTTGGAAGTTCATTGACATATTGAAATCCCAAATATCAAATTACAAATACAAATAATTTCCAATGACCGAAATTCGAAAATCCAAACAATGTCTCGTCCTGGAAGGTTTTGGTAATTGAATATTGGAATTTGTGATTTATTTGTGATTTGGTGCTTGAAATTTGTGATTTTAGACACAAAACTCCAAGGCAGAACCATCTATCTCTGACCTGGCCCAAAGGACCAGGTTTTCAATGTAAAAATCAACTAATTCGGAGAATGATATAATGAAAATAGCTGTAACATCGAAGGGACCTGACCTTGATGATCGGGTTGATCCTCGCTTCGGGCGGGCCGCATATATACTTGTTGTCGATTCAAAAACCTTTGATTTTGACATCCTGGACAACAAAGAAAATGTTAATGCACTTAAAGGGGCCGGCATCCAGGCGGCCGGAATGGTGAGCGATAAAGGAGCAGAGGTTTTAATTACCGGATTTTGCGGACCCAATGCATTTAAAACCCTGAATGCCGCAAAAATCAAGGTGGCCTCTGATGCCAAAGGTACCGTCAGAGATGCCGTAGAGTCCTTTATTCAAGGAAAATTGACTTATTCTGATCAGGCAAATGTCGAAGGTCAATGGTAAGAATGTTGGTAGGCGTTCACGGATTCAAAGGTTCAGGGGTTCAAGGTTCCATTCTCGTCCCCGGACTGCATTTGGGATACGTATTTACGAGAAAAGCGTCAATTTCGTCAGGCCTAATCCAAAATTTGAAGCCAAATTGGCAATTACTTGGGAAAATGAACATTTGTAATGAGGACTTCGGATCTTCAATGCCTTTTTGTCCTTAACCCTGAACGTTGAACCCTGAACCTGTGAACTGTTACGAATGTTAGATGGTTCAGTGATTGAGCAATCGTAATGATAGGAGATTTGTGAAATTTCTGGTTATCGGTGGTGATGCAGCCGGAATGAGCGCTGCAAGCAGAGCAAAAAGAAACAATTCTAATCTGGATATTACCGTACTGGAAAAGACCATGGATGTTTCTTACAGTGCCTGCGGAATGCCATACAATATCGCCGATTCCAACAGGGAAATCGAAGATCTTGTTGTCAGACGGGCAAGTGTCTTCCGGGAAAAACAGGGTATCAATGTTTTGACCGGTCATTTCGTTGAATCGATTAATCCGCTAAGCAAAACCGTTACCGGCATATCTTTGCAAGAAAAGAAATTCCAGTTTTCCTATGATAAATTACTTATTGCAACCGGGGGGTCTCCTATCATACCCGATCTACCCGGTTTTGATCTTCCGGGTGTTTTGGCTTTAAAAAGTCTGGATGATGGGAGAAAAATCAAAGCGTATATCAAAGTAAACACTGTTAAAAAAGCCGTTATCGTCGGCATGGGATATATCGGCCTTGAAATGTGTGAAGCGCTCAGGGCCAGATCCATAGAAGTAGATATGGTAAAACCCGGACCCGTGTTTCTGCCCTGGATGGAAGAAGAACTATCCGGTGTTGTCAGAAAAGAAGTAGAAACCAATAAAGTAAAATTACATCCGGGTCATAAACTGCAAAAGATCGAGGCCGAGGGCCGACAGTTAAAGGTAATATGTTCTGATCTTATCCTTGAAGCCGATATGGTTCTTGTCGCCATTGGAATAAAACCAAACAGCGAACTTGCCTCCGGCGCCGGCCTTGATCTTGGCATAAGCAATGCGGTTGCCGTGGACAGAAACCTCAAAACTTCGGATCAAAACATATATGCTGCAGGAGATTGTGCGGATGCCTATCATGTTGTTTCGGGTAAAAAAACGTGGATACCTTTGGCATTAAGGGCGAATCGCGCAGGCTGGGCAGTTGCCGACAATATCTGCGGCAAGGCGGTTGAGCTTCCTGGAATTGCCGGTACAGCAGTGTTTAAGGTATTTGATCTTGAAGTGGCGAGTACCGGCCTTACAATGAAAGAAGCTTTAAATTTTGGTTTTGAGCCTGCAAAGGTTATTATTAAAACCCGTTCGCGCGCCCATGCCCACCCAGGCGCATCGGTTATCCATGTCTTAATGATCGGCGACAAAAAATCCGGACGTCTCTTAGGCGCCCAGATGGTGGGCAAGGAAGGTGTTGCACATAGAATTAATGCGATCGCCGTTGCGTTGCACGGCAGAATGAACGTTGATGAATATTGCCAAACAGATCTGGCATACGCCCCGCCCTTTGGCCCGGTCTGGGACCCCACACTGACCGCTGCAAATCAACTGCTTAAAAAAATCAAAGCGGGTGCTTTTTCAGAAAAGCCTTAACCAGTGGAATAATTCTGCCTGCCGCATCTTCGAGAACATAATGTCCCGCATCTTTAAATTCATGAACCTCTGCATTTGGGAAACGGCGCCGCCACTCGGCAAGATATGCGGAATCAAAAACAAAATCGTGCCCGCCCCAACAGATAAGCATGGGGATGTGCCTGAGTTTATACAGGTTTTCATCAACATTCTTGACAAGGCCATAACTTGGATCCTTCTCGCTGAGGGGAATATCCTGAACAAATTTTAAGGTTGCGATCCGGTTATGCCAACTGTTGTACGGAGCGATGAGGCCTGATTTAACATCTTTTTTCAGCCCTTTATAAGAGGCCATATAGAGCGCACCACGGGCAAACAGATTAAATCCTTGCACCGCCAGGGTCGCGAACAGCGTGACATTCCGCACCAGCCTGAGTCTTATGGGAAGCGTTTTCCCCCTGGGCGGACGAAATGCGGCGGTATTCATAATGACAATTCGAACGATCCTTTGAGGGTATCTTAACGCATAGACCATACCGATCATCCCGCCCCAGTCGTGGAGCACCAGTGTAATGTTCTCCTTAACCTCAAGGTATTCAAGAAAGCTTTCCAAATCACGGACACGACTTTTCAATCTATAATCGTATCGTGTTATGCCGGGTTTGTCAGACAGGCCACACCCGATATGATCCGGCACTATGGTACGGTATCGATCTGACAACTCCCGTATCAGCTTGCGAAAATAGAAAGACCAGGTTGGATTTCCGTGAATCATTACAACAGGCTTACCGGCTCCCTGGTCCAGGAAATGATACTTCAGACCGTTTATTTCCATGTAATGGGAGGTAAACGGGTAAAGATGATAAAATTCAGAAATATTAACTGGTCTGTTTTTTTTCACTTATCAAAAACCCAATACCCATATTTTTACCACTTTATTCCCAGCATCAGGCAGTTCAGGCCGCTGCCAATACCGAAAAAACCAACAAGATCATTTTTAACCAGAAACTCCCGTTCCTCGGCAATTGCAGCCGTGATGGGGAGGGATACCGTGCCCACGTTCCCGAGGTGTTTGAACGTAGTAAAATCTTTCTCTTCCGGGATCCCGATAGACTCGAGTATATTTCTCTGATGGGTTGCGCCCACCTGATGGCAAATAACCTTGTCCGGCTTATCATCCGGCCAGGATAGTTTTTTCTTAAACGCGTTGTAGGTTTCTATTCCCAGCGCCACACCGTGCCGTAAAACGCCTACGGAATCTGTCTGCATGACATGGAGCCCGCTGGCCGGCATACCGGTATCCGGCCCCCATCGGCACAGTTTATGATGCCTGGTCGCACTTCTTACGACCCCTCCCAAAAAACGATGCCCCGTATTGGAAATAGCTGCTTCCGTCAAAAGTACGGCCACAGCACCTGATCCTCCGGTCAACGTCGCCACGGTCTTCTTAAAATGATCCATATCTTTGATTTCCAGAAGACGTTCAATGGTGAAATCGATGATCTGTCTTGCAGACTCGCAGGACACCACAAGGCCGGCCTTGATCTGGCCGAGATCTATTGCATTTGCTACCTGTATCATTCCGTTTAAGACCCCCAGGCAGGCATTTGAGACATCGTAAATCTGGGTTTCCGATCTAAGCCCAAGACTTTGAGATATGGCGCAGGCGGTTGCGGGCTCTAAATTATCCCTGCAAACACCGCCATATATGAGCATGCCTATCTCTCCAGGAGAAATCGGGGAAGAATCCAGGGCTTTTTGTCCTGCTTTTACGGCGCCTTCATACATGGGAAATCCCGGATCCCAGAATCTGCGCTCCCGGATTCCGGTGAGCGCCTCCAGTTGTCCCTTTTGAAAATGCAGCGCTTTATATAAAGGTTCAAGCCTCTTTTCAATGTCATCTGATGTGACCACGTTGGGAGCCAGCTCATACCCAAATGAGTCAATATACACTTTTTTATACAGCATAGAAATATACTCGCAGATTTTTTTGACAGGATAACAGGATTAACTTGATAGTATATGCATTTCCTTTATCACCCCCGCTCCAAACCCTTTCCCTTATTCTGTCTAACTTATATCGGAATTAAGCGAAAACCGAAATTTTCCATTTGATAAATATACAGCCCGTCGACTTTCAGAAATCCGTTTGCATATAGAGTCGGAACCGGTATGTTAATAATTTTAGTTACCACAGCTTCAACTTCAACCGTTTTATTTCCCGGAATCACTTGACCCCGGTATATCCATTTATGCGGTTCCCCGGTAATCAGCTCAAACCTGTGACTGTCAACCAGATGCTCCCATCGGTCAATGGCCATGAACTTGACCAGTTGGAGGAACGATTCTATGCCTAAAGAACCCGGCCAAACGGGATCTTGATAAAAATGAGCCTTGAAGAACCACTCATCCGGTCTTATATCTTTTACCCCTCGAATAAAACCCAGCCCTTCAGGGCCTCCATTTTGAACATAAGTTACGATCCTGTCGATCATGCGTAGCGCTTTTGCAGGCATTGCCAAAGGAGAAGCCGGATGAACCTCAGGATCATCCGGCCAAAGAGGGGCCTGGTTTTCAAAGTTGCAGGAACGGCTCCCCTGCAGCTCAGCCGCTGTGGGACAATAGGCTTGCTGATCCGCCCCCCGTATGCCGATCTGCCGGGCCAGGGCCTGTTTCGTGAAAAAACCGAAGTATGTATCGCCCGAATAAATTACTTCAGCATCCTGCAGAACCTTAAAATCAAAATGTTCGATGATCATCTCCCCAGCTTCGGAAACTTTTGTCATCCGGGCACGCATTGATAATGTTTTTTTGTCCGGTAAAACCATACGATTCAACACGGCATTCCCGCCAAGATTTCTGAATTTCAGATCTTTTTCACTTCTAAGGGCAGATCCCAGATAGGCGGCCAGCCATCCACATGGCTGGAGTGCGATTTCAAGCAATACGCAAAAAGGCATTGAAAATGATCGGTCTGCTTTAAAGCACCATTCATCAGGCAACACGTCATATTCGGCTTCTATCCATCCTCCCGGTTTCAAAGCCCATGCTTCGGGTTCAACCAAAACAATCCGGTCCAAAAAGGAATATGGCGGTCCCGGAAGTCTGGCAATTACCCTGTCTTTGTCAAACACTCTGTAAGGCTCACCGAATGCTTGGGAAGGCTTGCCAACGGCAAATGCCAGTATTTTGTCACGGTCAAAAACGGCTGGTTTCCGGATTCTGGTTGCTGGATGCTGGTATCCAGCCCCTA
>JAYEFV010000141.1:13136-44420 GCA_034658755.1 Thermodesulfobacteriota bacterium
CTCCTGAACCCTGAACCTGGAACCCTGAACCTGGAACCCTGAACCCTGTCTTTTCCCATACCGCCTCTATCTCTTCACGGGCAATGCCTGTCATCTTCATGGACATGTCCTTGAACGACACAATCCGCAGGCCGTCGGCATACATGAGCGCGTCTGCAATCACATACGGTTCCGTGGCGTACCCGAGTTCCTTTATTTCCACTTCATACCAAACATGCCGGGTTCCCGGAGTTACCGGCCCACGGCATTTGAGTACGCTCTCAACCCCGACAACCGGTTCATAGCAGACCCCGGGCTTTGCCGTTACCCATCCCATACGCTGGATAAACACCCTGAGTGTATGGGCACAGCATTCATACATGAGGGTTCCCGGCATGACCATATCATCCATGAAGTGGCAAGTCAGAAACCAGTCATTCGGATTGATATCGGCTTCTGCCCGGACCAGGCCCAACCCATAGCGCCCGCCATCAGGATCGATCAGCAGAATCCGGTTTATAAGTTTCATCCTCCCGCCGGGCAACCTGAGTGATTCCGCAAGTTCGATCCCATGGAAAAAAGGACCGAAACACCCTGAAAGATCGCCCAGTCTCAGCGCTTCTACCGCCTCATCAGTGTAGCTTTCCGTGTAAACAGGAACAAGGTCTCTCCAGTCAGACGGCTTTTTACCCGCACAGTGGCAGGTATCTTCCTCGGTTAAAATAATTCCCCCTGAATTTCGCACTTCTTCATGGGTAAAGAAACCGGCACATCCGTTATGCATGCTGATCAGACGGCTATTGCCAATAAAACCTTCGAACCGGAAAAAGAAAAGGTACGTATCCCCCTGGCGCACAAAATGATCGATGTCTATCTCATAACGAACAACATCGCCCGGCCGGGGAAGTCCGCAGTGGAATTTAACGATCGCATCCAGGAGCCGGTAGCTTCTTTCTCCTTTGACCGCATGGTCGATACCCAGGTACGAGCACAAAAAAAGGTCGGCCTGCCCGGCTTCGACCGATATGCACACCGGAGCATGATCGCCGTCTAAATACCATGCGTCGGGGAGTACATCATGTTCCGTAACCACCCGGCCTGAACCCAGAGATCTTTTTTCTCCTTCCACCGAAATGATTCTGTCCACAAGCATGAGTGGTTCATCCGGCAGTCTGACCCTTACTTTGTAAGTATCGACCACTGCAAACTCAGGACCCAGCACACGGGCAACCGATCCGGTGGCAAACTCCAGACACATGTCCCGGCTGAAAGCCGGTTTAGCCGGCTCTTTTATTTTTTCTATTTGTGCTCTATTTTTTAAATTTAATTCTCCAGCCGGTAAACTATTGTCTGAAATGAGGGTCTCCATGAGACGTGTCTGTGCATCGAATGTTTTTTCAAAGCCTCTGGTTAACTCATTTGAAAAATCAAGAAAGGTCTTATGAGCATCGGCCGTGGCTGTATTGCTCTCTACAATGGCGTTCATTATTTCTTGATATTTTATACCGGACACAGGATGCTCAATGTCGGGCACCGGATGCGGGTCGGAGTGAAACAAAGTACCCGCTGGGGCGGGTATGCTGTCCTCTGATCCCTGGCCCCGGACCCCTGACCCTTGATCCCTGCCCCCTGACACCTGACACCTGAAACCTGAAACCTCTCCTCTCTCCTCTGTCCCGGGCATAGACGGACACGGTGTTTTTCCACCCACAATCAGCTTTATCTGAAGATCTGATTTCTCCTCTGTAATTTCACTGATAGTCGGGGCGTATGCATGTATCCCATATAGTTTTTCAAGATCCACCCACACCCTTTCTGCAATCAAGGTCCCCAGAAATTTAAGTATGGAAAGATAGTCGTCTTCACCCCGGAAGCATGTAGAAACTGCCAGATGGGGCTGTTTATCCAGAATTCGGTTGATCATACCGGTGCAGGAAGCATGGGGTCCCATCTCAAGGAAGATACGGACACCGTCTTGATAGGCCTGCTCTATCAATGTGGTGAAGTTAAAACCGGAAATGGCTTGATCGAGAATTGAAGTCGCAGCGTTTTCATCTGTGGGAGTGTAGGACCGAGCAAGTGCACAGCTGTAAAACCGGACGTCTTTTGGAGGGGTGGTGGGAAACATGTGAAGCTCTTTGTAAGCATCTGCCGCCGGAGCCGCTGCATCACAGTGAACCGTAACCACCCCTTCGAGAAAGACCACCTCACAGCCAAGTTCCTCGATAGCGGCCTTTACATGAGTTTGTCTGCCGCCGATCACACATTGATCAGGAGTATTAACGATCAAAAGTTTTGCAAAAGGCCATTTGTCGATAACAGTGCGAACCCGATCAGCCGGGCGATTTACAACCGCAGCGCACCAGTTTATATCTTCATCCATGGGAATTCCCCATGCTTTGCGTGCCGCATTGCAGGGTCCGGCAAGTTCGGTAGAAAACAGGTCGGTGTCAAGCATCCGTTGTAACATGTTGTCCCGGTCCGGCCATGCACCCATGGCGAAAAGTGCTGCGGATTCTCCAAGGCTGTATCCGATAGCCGCATGGGGTGTTATACCGAAACTTCTTATAAGATTGGCCATAACCCCGCCGTGAACCACCTGTCCGAAGATCATATGCAACGGATTTGAAATGATGTTGTCATGGGCCGCTTTTTCCCAGCCCGGTTCCCATGATGTTCTCCATGGCACATAACAGTCCGGGATAAGCTGGCGCTTGAATTGATGGGTCACGGCATCCATCTTGCGAAGAATTTCCGGCCACAGCACACCTATGCCTCTGCCCATTCCAACATAATGGTTTCCGGACCCGGGAAAGACAAAGGCGACCTCACCGGTCATACCCAAAGGATTGGGAGAATAACGGATACCCCCCGGACCGTTCATGCGTTTGGGTGTATCAGACAAAATCGCCCTTTGACCATCACCGATAAATTTTTCCAGTTCAAAGATACTGTCTGCGACCATGGATACCGCTAATTTTTTATCTTTATCCGATCTGTTTTTAAGGTACCATGACCGGGCCACCTGTTCAATCTTTGGATCTGGATCCCAACCTTTTTCTGACGACAAAGAGGCTGGGAATGGCCGGCTCAATGAATCTTTGATATGAAGATGGAGAGCATCAAGCCCCTTGATCAAGCTGTTTTTACTGTCTCCTTCAACCACAAAAAGTCCCGGCGCCATAACACCGAGGGGTCTTTTTCTTTCCTGTGTTACCTTTTCCGGTATCCGGTCAATAGATTCGTATTCAAAGCTTTCGAGGATGATATGCATGCAGTTGCCGTCTGTTGTCATGGCGCCGGTGCATGCCCTGCGGGGACCGTCTTTTCGGTCTCTGAGCCAGTATTGCGGAAAGGCGGGCATATGAAATGCACCGTTTTGCCAGGATGGGTCGCCTGGTTTGATAAAATTATTTAAAGGGGGGATGATCTCCTGGTACAGGCACAGGCTGGTTTTAACTAATGACGCCAATCCGGAAGCAGCTCCGGCGTGCCCGATGTTCGGTTTTACGGATCCGATGGCGCAGGTTGCCGTACGGCCCGCAAAAAACTCGTTAAGGGCTTTCGACTCGACCCGGTCTTCCAAAGGATTTCCACTGCCGTGAGTTTCAAAAAAACTTATGGAAGATGGTGAAATGCCGGCATCTTCAAAGGACCGTTTCAGGGAGAGAATATAAGCGTTTTTTGAAGGCCGATGGGTGTTGACACCCCCCCGGCCTGCTTTTCCGATTCCCTTAATAACAGAATATATCCGGTCGCCATCCTCTATTGCCTGATCAAGCCTTTTGAGTACCACCGCCGCAGCGCCTTCGCCGGGAAGCGATCCATCCGCCGACCGCTCAAACGGACTTATTTTGTGACTTCGAGTAAACGGTCTTATCTGATTGGATGTGATGACACTGCGGACATCCCCGCAAAGATCAACCGCTCCCACAAGAACGGCGTTGGTTTCTTTTTGCTCCAGGGATCTCACCCCGATTTCAAGGGCCTTCAGACCCGAGGCCGCTTCATTGGACACAACATAGCTCGGACCTCCGAAACGAAATTCTCTGGCGATCCTGCTGGCGATAACTCCGCCAAGAGCGCCCAGGGTTCGGGTGGCGGTAAGGGGCGGTCGAAATGCATCCCGTAACGATTCCAGCCATATGCCGGTTTCTTTCTCATCATCAAGAGATAATCCCGGGCGGTTTGTTTTTTTCCACTTCCGAACTAAATTTTGCAGGTGCCAGCGGAGGTGAAAATCGGTGGCTTCAAAGTCAAATTCGATGCCGATGTAGGCCCCCATGTCTGTTCGTTCTTGTCTAAGGGGAAGGCCTGCATCTTTCATGGCGTCGGCGGAGACTTTGAGCATTAAAAGATGCTGGAGAAGGATATCCGGAATCTCATTGGGAGGTATTCGAAACTCTCTGAGATTAAGAGAGAGTTCATTCATGTATCCCCCCCAGGCTCCCTGTCCGTCAAGAATGCTATCGGCAATAGTGTCACACCCGTTCCACCGGTCTTCGGGCCTTTTTGTGATGATCGATTCTCCTCTGAAAATGGTTTCCTGAAACTCTTTCAGAGATTTTAAGGGGCCGAAAGCAGATGCCATGCCAATAATCGCTACAGGGGGCTTTTTAATTGACGATTGACGATTGGAGGTTGAAGCATGATAATCGGCAATTTTCAATCGGCAATTTTCAATTTCAGGGTCCCATTCTTCAAAAAGCAGGTGGCTGTTTATTCCTCCGAATCCGAATGCACTGACAGCAGCTCGCCGGGGAGTGTCTTTATCTTTCCGGATCCATTGTTCCGCCTGGGTTTGTACTCGAAATGGACTGTTATTAAGAGGGCTTTTGGTTGAGGCCTTATGAAAATTAAGTGAAGGCGGCAAGGCTTTGTTTTTTAATGCCAGAAGGGTTTTGATCATGCCGGCGGCACCTGCACCGGTTAATAGATGGCCAATCATGGATTTGACGGATCCGATGGCGCATTGTTGATTTGACCAGCCGGATTCGCCCCAAAGCGTTCTCAAACTCCGAAGTTCGACCACATCTCCCACCGGTGTGCCGGCACCATGGCATTCAATGAAATCGACATCTTGAGGAGACCAGCCGGCGTCGGCATAAGCGCCGCGCATGGCCCGAACCTGTCCTTTACTGTCAGGAGCCAGAAGATTGCCCCGCATATCATTGGAAAGTCCGATCCCTTTTATTAACGCATAAATATGGTCTTGATCACGCAAAGCGTCATCCAGCCTTTTTAAAACAAGCATGCCCACACCTTCTCCCACCACCAGTCCGTCTGCATGTTCGTCAAACGGAGCACAACGGCCTGAAGGGGATAAAGCCCGGAGCTGGCTGAAACCAACCTGAGTGTAAAGAGATTCCGGTCTTGAGACGCCCCCGGCCAGCATAGCGTCTGCACGAAAAGAACATAATTCATCGCAGGCAAATTTAACGGCATACAGGGATGAGGCACAGGCGGCATCCAGGGTAAAACTTCCGCCACCCAAGCCGAGGCCTTCGGCAAGTATGGCCCCAGGCAGGCTGGTTACCCTTCCGGCCAGGCATTCCTCCCTGGAAAGTTGTACAATTTTATCCGGGACAATATGGCCAAAAAGTTTTTCTTCAAAGGATGTCCCCAGTATCTTTCTTGTGATTGAAGAAGAAGCGTCTGTAGGCAGTGCAATCGCAGCAAGAACGGTTCCGATATTTTTTTTATCAATCGATCTGGTCTCGCAGCTTGATAATGCTTCCCGGCCGGTGTTCAGCACCATTTGATGCAACGGATCCAGTTCTTTTAACAGTTCCTCGTCAATGTCAATTCCTTTGGGATCGAATTTAAAATTATTAATAAGACAGGATCGCCTTGAATAAGCTTTGTCCGGTATGGGATCGGAATTATACATAGAATCAGGTTCAACGATCCATCTGTCCAGGGGTACCTCGTCGGTTGCATCAACCTTGTTAACGATGTTTTGCCAGAACGTATTCAGGTCCGGAGCCCCCGGGAATAGACACGCCATTCCCACAACAGCGATGGGTGTTCTTTTTTTCATAATTTCAGCATCTGAAGCACTAATGACCAATTACCGAAAATTTCTGATTTTCGTACAATATTTATATAAAAAAAACAATAAAATGTCTGTACTCCCGTAGTAAGATTTTTTGTAACCGTTCACCATATTTTCATAACCCAGATGTATGTAAATTCTTTCCTAATGTGAAATAAAACTCATAGAATTTGTTAAAAAATTGGTTTGCTGCAATTATCGACTGTAGATAACCATTGGGAATATCATATAAAATATTTAATTGATATTTTTGGCATGATTTCTGCTTTCAATATCTTTCAAACTCAGATCTAATTTTGCAGATATGCTCTTCGAGATTATTATATTAAATGCCACCCGACTTCAACATCTATATAAAAATCATGTAAGGGATAGAAACTTACAAAGATTACACTTTAAAAGGGAGTTTGAGGTGGCATTTAATTTGTAAAGCAAAAGCTGAAATATAAAATATAATCACTAAATTTTAAAAGTTCGGGCGACTCCACACTTATTTTGGGTGACGGCTCAACCGAACTGAAAGAAGCCTTGAATCAAACAAAAAAGCAATTCAAGGACATAAAGGAAAGGCAGGGCATTTGATTGGCCCTGCCTTTTTTTGTTCCTAAATTGAGCGATTGTCGAGTTTGCCGGAGATGCAAGGCGCAGGATGCGCTGCTGGATGGGCATCCCTCCTTTCTTAGCAATCATATAATGTGCTAGAAAGTTTGCGATTTATTATCTTTGTATTATTTTATCACAATTTGAAACGCTCATTTTGATGAACTCGTAAAAAGTCCAATTTAGACGGTTTCGTAAAAAGTTCAAATTCAAGGCGTGCAAATTTTGTAACCATGAGTCTTACTTATCGTACGTTGAATGATTGCGAAATGCAGCACAACGCAGAAGTTGGATTTTTTGCGAGACCGTCAATTTTAGGTTGTTAATCGCCGGGAGGTAACGTCTCCCATATAAACAATTTCCTTCTTGCATTTTTATAAGGCATGATTATAGTTTAAAATTATGAAAGAACATAATGAAAAAATACCGAATCCAAAAGAAATTGAAAAAGAAATCGGCGATTTTCTTGCAAAGAAATTCGGCGGCAGTGTTAAAATGGTATCTCCGCTGGTTGTGCCCCATGAAATCAGCACCGAAAAGGTAGAGAAGCCTGTCCAAAAAGAAACAAAGATCAATTTCGACTTAAAACCCGAAGATCTTATTTCATATCTTGACCAGTATGTCGTGAAACAGGATACTGCCAAAGCAATTCTGGCCACAAAAATATGTACCCATTTCAACCGGATAAAACGTGCCGAAACCTCTTGTGATGACATCAGCGATATGGTCGGCCACATCAAAAACAACATACTCATGTTCGGTCCCACCGGAGTTGGAAAGACGTATATTATCAAACTGATCGCGAAAAAAATTAATGTTCCTTTTGTAAAGGGAGACGCAACCAAATTCAGCGAAACCGGTTATGTGGGCGGTGATGTAGAAGATCTTGTCCGGGATCTTGTACAAGAAGCTGACGGTGATATTGAGCTGGCTCAATACGGTATCATCTATATCGATGAAATCGATAAAATTGCCTCGAACCGGAACATTATCGGTGCGGATGTCTCACGATCAGGAGTTCAGCGCGCGCTTTTAAAACCCATGGAAGAGACCGAAGTTGATTTAAAAGTGCCCCATGATCCTATTTCAATGATTCAGGAAATCGAACGCTTTCGCAAGACCGGCAAACGGGACAAACGTGCGGTCAACACCGGTAATATACTCTTTATCATGAGCGGCGCCTTTGGCGACCTGGCCAGGATTGTTAAAAAACGGATTGCCGATCAGGAAATCGGGTTTGGAGCAAAGATTAAAAACTCTCGGGATGATATGGACATCCTTCAACAGGCAAAAGCCGAAGATCTGATAGAGTTCGGATTTGAAAGCGAATTTGTCGGTCGTCTGCCGGTAAGGGCTGTTTTTGAAAAGTTGACCCAAGAGGATCTTTTTGAAATCCTGAAAAATCCCAGCAACACAGTCATTCTCGGTAAAAAACTCGATTTTGCGGCATATGATATTGACGTGAAATTTGAGAACAAAGCCCTTCGTGCTTTCGCTGAAAAGGCCTTCAATGAAAACACCGGTGCCAGAGGCCTGGTCAGTGCCATTGAAGGAGCACTTATTTTGTTTGAAAAAAAATTGCCGTCGAGCGATATTAAAAAATTTCCTGTAACGGTTTCCGTAATCCAAGATCCTGAAAAATCGCTTGAAAACATGATGTCATTATCAAACCGCAGCGAATTGAAAGAAACATTTGAAAAGCTTGCTCGTGAAGAAAAAGAGTTTATTATAACCTACTTGAACGCCAACAAGAAAAACCTGTCGGAAAAATACGGTCTTACGTTGACGCCTTCTCGCATCCAAGTGGTGGCATCTTATTACTCCAATCATATAATGGATATCGAAAAAGCAATCAACAAAATCAAATCCTTTTATGATGACATTAAAAAAATAGAATTATTCTTTTTTAAAAACAACGACATTAACATTGTCCTGGAAGATGATGCCATCGATTTTATTATCGCAAAGTTTGAAAAGGACAATATTAATGTTGAAGATTTTTATGAACATCTGACAAACGATTTCAAACATGGTCTAAACCTGATTCGGGAAAAAACCGGAAAAAACCGTTTTTTTATCACAAGAAGCGCTCTTTTGAATCCCGAGGAGTTTATAAGCAAACTCCTTAAAGATCAACTGAGCCATGGCTTGTTGCCCGACACTCGAAACCTGTTCTAATAATCAATAATTAACTGTTAATTATTAATTGTTAATTGTTAACCGTTGTTTATTAACTATTATTTCCTGAACCCTGAACCACAATTATTAATATGATCGGAATATCAAAACTTTACTGTGGAACCGTTGAGCCATCGGACGCCCTTCGTTATGGGCGAATGTCGTCAAAATTACCTTCCCACCTTTTACAGTTTTCCAGCGATAAACAGCCGGTAATCGTCTGGAACATTACCAAGCGATGCAATTTAAAATGCGTTCACTGTTATGCCCATGCAAAAAATATTGCTTTTGACAGTGAACTTTCAACCACGGAAGGCAAAAATATCTTAGATGATCTTGCAGAATTTGGGGTTCCTGTTATTTTGTTTTCCGGAGGTGAACCTCTGACCCGAAAAGATCTCCCTGAACTTGCCGCCTATGCCGTCAAAAAGGGTATGAGAGCGGTTATCTCGACAAATGGGACCCTGATAACCCCTGAAAAAGCACAAACGCTTAAAAAAATCGGTCTGTCATATGTGGGCATAAGTCTTGATGGGATGGAAAAGATTAATGACCGGTTCAGAGGTGTCAAGGGGGCTTTCAGGTCGGCTTTAGAAGGAATTGAAAACTGTAAAAAGGCGGGTATAAAAGTTGGGCTCCGCTTTACAATCAACAAATCGAATGTGGCTGAAATCTCAAAAATTTTTAAGCTTCTCAAAGAGATGGATATTCCGAGAGCATGCTTTTATCATCTGGTGTATGCGGGTCGCGGAACAGAGCTCGTAAAGGAAGATCTGTCCCATCAGGAATCCCGAAAAGCCGTAGATCTTATCATGGATCTTACAAAAAAATTGCATGATAAGGGGCACAGTAAAGAGGTGTTAACCGTGGACAATCACGCGGACGGGCCATACCTTTATATGAGGCTGCTTAAGGAAAATCCGGAGCGGGCCCGGGAGGTTCTTGAACTACTTCAAATGAATGAGGGCAATAGCTCCGGCATAGGTATCGGTTGCATAAGCTGGGATGGAGAGGTGCACGCCGATCAATTCTGGCGTCATTACAGTTTCGGCAATGTCAAAGATCGGCCCTTTTCCGAAATCTGGACCGACACCTCGGATCCGCTCATGAAAAAACTTAAGGAGAAAAAAAAGTACGCCAAAGGAAGATGTGCCACATGCAGATGGTTGGACATCTGTGCCGGCAATTTCAGGGTACGATCCGAAGCGGTAACCGGTGATATCTGGGCGCCGGACCCGGCATGTTATCTGACAGATGAAGAAATAGCATGAGACCCTATCTCAAGCAAAACACCAATTAGTACCTGAACCAAAAGTCATGGACGGACAGGTTGAAATCCAACATCTCTTTTCCCCATAAAATGCACAAAATTTACAAATAAGGAACCCATAAAATGCTTTTTCCCGACTACAGGCCAAGACGGTTGCGGCAAAATGATGCGTTTCGTCGGATGATTCGCGAAACTAGACTCTCGGTAGATGACCTGATACTCCCACTTTTTGCCATTGACGGCAAAGGGGTTAAAAATACAATCGATTCCATGCCAGGACACTTCCAGTTATCCATAGACAATCTTGTTAAAACGTCAAAAAAAGCATGCAAACTGGGTATCCCGGCGGTAATGCTTTTTGGAATACCGGACAAGAAAGATTCCCTTGCAACCGGCGCTTATGCCAAAGACGGCATTGTTCAAAAAGCGACAAGAGCCTTGAAAGACAAGGTGCCTAATCTTAATGTCATAACCGATGTGTGTCTGTGCCAGTACACGGATCATTGCCATTGCGGTTTTGTTGACGGTCAAATCATAGACAATGATGCCACCCTCGATCTTCTTGCACGAACCGCACTGTCTCACGCAAAAGCCGGCGCGGATATGGTTGCCCCCTCCGATATGATGGACGGCCGTGTAGCCGAAATTCGTAATATTCTTGATAAAAACGATTTAAGTAATATCCCGATAATGTCATATGCCGCCAAATACTGTTCTGCATTTTACGGGCCGTTCCGTGATGCCGCGGACTCCGCCCCCAAATTCGGAGATCGCCGGACTTACCAGATGGACCCTGCCAATTCCCTGGAGGCCATTCGGGAAGTGACCATGGATATAGAAGAAGGAGCGGATATCATCATGGTAAAACCGGCCCTTCCTTATCTTGACATTGTCTGTCGCATTCGCGAAGAGATAGATCTTCCCCTGGCAGCCTATAATGTCAGCGGTGAGTATGCCATGATAAAGGCGGCTGACAAAATGGGATGGATAGACGGAAAAAAAGTCATGATGGAGTCTCTCACGGCGATCAAGCGAGCCGGTGCCGATATGATCCTGACCTATTTTGCTATTGAAGCTGCAGAAGAATTAAGAGCTTAGTTTAACCCGAAAAAGTGCCTAAAATGCCTAAAGTGATCTAAAGTGCCTAAAATTATAAGAGGGATTTTATCTTCTTTTTATATTGATCCCCAAGCATACCATGACAAAAACTAACAACACATCATCTGAAATATCTCATCCCAAAGGCAAAAACAAAAGCGCCGCACTGCGCCTGGTTGCCTGGGAAACCACGCGCAACTGCAACCTTGCCTGTGTGCACTGCCGCGCATCCGCCGAACAAGGCCCATTCACCGGAGAACTAGATACCCAGGCATCTTTTCACCTTCTGGATCAAATCGCAGAAGTGGGAGAACCCATCGTAATTTTGACCGGCGGAGAACCGCTGTTACGACCTGACATCTTTGATATCGCCAAATACGGTACAGACAAAGGGCTCAGAATGGTCATGGCGCCAAACGGCACACTCATCACTGAAAAAACGACCGGGCAAATGGCTGATACCGGCATTAAACGGATAAGCGTCAGCCTGGACGGTGCGACCAGAGAAAGCCATGACAGGTTCAGAGGAGTGGAAGGTGCCTTTGAAGGTGCGCTTCGCGGAATAAGACTGGTCAAAGATGCCGGGATAGAATTCCAAATAAACACCACGATTACCAAGACAAATCTTAGTGAAATACCCAAAATCCAGGAACTGGCCATAAAACTGGGCGCAGTTGCTCACCACATCTTTCTTTTGGTTCCAACCGGTCGCGGCAAATATATTGTGGACCAGGAAATAACCGCAGAGGAATACGAACGCACATTAAACTGGTTTTATGACCAGAGGGAAAAGACGTCTTTACAGCTCAAAGCCACATGCGCTCCCCATTACTACCGCATCCTCCGGCAAAGAGCAAAACAAGAGGGAAAGTCGGTTACCTTCAAAACACACGGGATGGATGCCGTCACCCGAGGATGCCTGGGAGGGACCGGCTTCTGTTTTATTTCGTACCGGGGCATTGTTCAGCCCTGCGGATTTCTCCAGGTTAATTGCGGCGATATTACCAAAACATCCTTTGCGGAGATCTGGAACCATTCAGATGTATTTTTATCTTTACGCAATTTCGATAATCTCAAGGGAAAATGTCACGGGTGTGAATTCAGAAGGGTTTGCGGCGGCTGCAGAGCAAGGGCCTATGAAGCAACCGGAGATTTTCTGGCTGAAGAGCCTCTGTGCAGTTATCAGCCCGCTTCCATCAACAAGCAACATTAAGGGCTCGCGCAAAAATAACTTCACGAGAAATTTGCGCTAATCCATGGCATCCAGAACCTTGTACCCTTCCTTTTCCAGGGCTTTTTTAATAACAGCCGTATTGCAGGCCGTAAGCCGAAAATAATATACCCGTTTACTGATTTCTTGTGCGGTAATCCCGACGTTTATAATATCTCCGCCATTATCGTTAATAATCTGTAAAACGTTTCTGAATGCACCCGGTTCGTCACCAATAACCAGATCAATACGTGAACTGGCAGTAAGCAGACCCATCATGTCAATAAAAGCCCGGAGAATGTCCGTCTCGGTAATTATTCCCACAAGTATGCCGTTTTTTACAACCGGCATCCCACCAATTTTATGCTTATAAATGAGTCGGGCCGCACTCTCCACGTCATCATCGGACGTAACTATAATAGGATTCCTTACGATTAAGTCCGCGAGAGATACATCTCCTATCATGGAGGGGAGAAAGCCCTGTTTCAAATCCGCAAGAGTAACAAAACCCTTTAGTCTGTTACCCGTTTCAACTACAGGAAGATGCCGGATAGAATTAATTTTCATCAGCTCGATTGCCTCCTGGATAGAGGCGTTTTCCGTTATGGTGATGGGATCAGAAATCATTAATGAATTAATTTTCATGGCGTCTTCCTTTTAGGTTCTAATCAGCTTGCACCATCCAGTGCATTCAGTACCAGTGTGATGGGCCTGTCTTCTTCACTTTTCCCGGTAAACCGGATAGGACCCGGCCTTCTGTAGTGATCTTCACCCGGCACCGCCGCAAGCCATTTCTCTCTAAATGCCTTTATCACTCTAAAAGAAGCGGAATTAATATCAACCAGACTTTTTTCCAGGACAAGGGCCAATTTTCCTTTCCTCTCTTCAAGGTGCATGAGCGGGGCAATGGGAATCCCTATCGGTTCCCATTTTGAAAAATCCTTTTCCAGATTCATTATTGCCGCCATCTGTCCGGTAGAACCGTTGGCGATAAGGCTAAAAACAGTCAGCCCAAGGTTATACGTATAATTGCAGTCAAATCGGGTGGGGTCGTTTCCTCTGCCGTCATAACCGTAAAAATGAATCTGTGTTTTGAATTTGGGCACCGATTTCTGAAAAATCTTTTCAACAGGAGCGGGAATCTTTTCATCTTTTGAAATCACACCCTCCTTCTCCAAGGCCTGTCTGAGTGTTCTAACAGATATGATGGATGCTTTAATCAAGAAAAACTCGGAATCATCATAGTTCTTGAAAAGAATCGGCCCGAAGTAATCCGGATCAAAACCTGCTTTTTCGAGGGTCTTCCGGTAATACGATTTTTCTATTCCGATCTTGTAAGTTCCTTGCTCCTTTAAAATATTGAGATAATCTTTGACCATCCCCATAAGAACTTTTTCTGTCTCAACCTGGGAAAACTGGAAATTTCCGTGACTGTCTCTTTCCATGAGAAGGCCTTCCTGAAAAAAATCAGGAATATCATTGAACAGATCATCATCCCGTGTATTCCATATGGAAAACGAAGCACCTTCCCTTTCGAACCTGGCCAGACGTCTCAGGTATTCCAGCTTATCTTCAAGAACCGGAAAATCTGCGTGGAAATCCGTGTCATGGGTTCGGTTGTATTCTGCAATGATTGTGTTCAGCTTTATGATAAAAACCTGTATTTCATTGATAAATTCCAGAACGCCCTCGGGTATTACAGCCACGCCGTAGTTTTTTCCCACATCAGCTCTTCTGACAATGCCGTCGCAAATCACACGGGAAAGGTGTCTTAACGTCATTCCATAGGCATGATAATCCACGGTTCCTTGTTTTTCAGCTTTTTCAATTCTCTCTTTATCGATGTAATCGGAAAGATCCTCACCGATGAGGGTCATATTGGCATGGGTCTGCAACGCAACTTCAAGTGCCAGATGGCTGGCGACTCTTCCCATGACCTTGCAGATATGCCAGTATTTTACATCCGAACTGCTGTCTGTGCACAGATTGGCGATAGCGTTGGCAAAGGCCCTGGCAGCCGTATGAAAACCGAAAGACATGGCGCACAAAACATTCCCTTCCGCGTCTTTTACCTGTATATCGCCATCAATGGTCTTGGGAACCCCGATAACCTGGATACGGTCTTGGATCAATTCCTGTGCCAAAAACGCCGCATTGGTATTTGAATCATCACCACCGACAATGACAAGGGCATCCAGGCCAAGCCTTTCGCAGGTCTCTTTTGAAAGGGCCATTTTCTCTTTTGTATCTATTTTAGCGCGGCCGGTTTTTATCATGGTAAAGCCACCCAGGTTTCTGTATGAATCAACAAGAGAGCCGGTTATTTCAATGGCTTCATTTTCAATAATCCCGTCCGGACCGAGCAAAAAACCGAAAAGTCTGGTCTGGGAATTGGCATTTTTTGCAGCATCGTAAAGCCCTGCAATGACATTATGTCCTCCGGGAGCAGGACCGCCTGAAAACACAACACCGATAGTATACTTTTTACAGTATCTTTCTTTGAAGGATTCTTCTGGGGAATCCAATCCCACAATAGATTTAACTTTGTCATCTATAATGTCAGGCAACTGTTTTCGGGCTTCCCTGTCAATACTGAATTTGAAATCATCATTATCCTTCAAAACCGTATAGGGACTTGTAAATACGTCACATTTAGGGGAAATGTTTTCTCTTCGTTCAATCAGCTCCTGATTAATATTGTCGGCAGCTTTTTTGACTTCAGGATTTTTCAGGAGGTCTTCGATACTGATGAGGTCTTTATCTTTCATGGTATCGCTCCATCACAGGGTGTCATATGAAAACCGATGCTCTCGTAAAAAGTCAAAAAAACGACTTTTACGAACGTCTCAAGTTTTAGGTGTTAAGTTTTAAGTATTTGTTAAAATAGTACAATATAGTTTCCCTAAACCAGATGAATTCTTCCGTTTACAAATTCATCAATAATAATATCTGTTCTATAATGTTTGTGTCAAGTTTATTCGATTTCTTAATTGTTCAATAGTCAATCTTCAATGGTCAATCTTCAATCCTTCTAAGTCTCCCAACCAGATATCCATCCATTAAAAGATGCACCAAATGATGCAGCACACAGACCACAAGAGCCAGTCCGTATTGCGGAAAAAGGGAAACCTGCAAAATGACCGAAAGGGGCAGAGTTTTCTGGCTGCCCATAAAGATAACACTTTCTCTCCTGCCTCTGCCCAGTTTTAATAATTTGCTGAAAAGGCATGCGGAACTCAAAAGTATTCCATGGAAGCCGAATACCAGTAAAAAAATGATGCCAACCGACCCTCCGGTGCCTATGATCGCACCTCTCGCCGATGACATGGCCATCCATACGATTCCCAGAACGCAGCACTGATTCAACACTTGCAGTTTCATGACAAATCGATCAATAAAAGATTTTGTGAAAAACTTTATTATCAAACCGGTACAAAGGGGTAAGAGGACATAAAATCCGAGCTTCATAACAATCGCCGGCTTATCAATGGAAACAAAAGCAGTTCCGCCAACCAGATTTAAAAGGAGCGATAGCGCAACAGGGATGGTAAAAACCGCAAGCCCGTTGGCCAGTATGGTTATCACCAGTGCATGCGCCATATTTCCACCTGCAGCCCCGGTCATTACCACACCGCTGCTCAATGTTGTGGGCATCACCGCCACCAGAAAAATCCCAATTTTAATCCCGGTCTCCAGAGACGCCATGCCGAATAATGCTCCGGTTATCGGCGAAACAAGAAAAATTGTTGCCAGAGCAATTGCAATACCTTTTATATCCATCATCCCTGACCGTATCTGCCGGACATTCAATATCAAACCGGAAAAAAAGAATATCAGAACAATCACGGCATCGGGCCCCCGATGCATTTTAAACCACCTTCCAATACCGGAAACCGTTTCGCTAGTATCGGCAACAGTTACCGTAAAAACAAGAACGAGTCCTGCAATGAACCAGTATTTTTTTATTAATCCGGACAATGTGACATACCCTATTGCGATTTGCTATTTTATGACTATAGTTATTCTCTAAACTTGATTAGCCCGAATATTTCATGAAAATTTTCGGGTTAGGTTGCCCGTGCCGTGCCTGGAAAGCCACGATTGGCGATCCAACAGAAAAAAATGCCTTGCACATATAGCAGCTTGCAATTATTAATTCCATAAAGAATAGTTTTTCTTTGCAGGACCAAACGACAAATAAGCATATTCCACCACATATTGTACTCAGATAGCTAAAATTATACCGCCTGTTGTGTTTTTTCCTTTACAAGCTAATTAATTCCTGTTATTTGTTATGGTTAAATCTAATCTGGACAAAACCGGAATCAAAAAACACTTACTACAATTGTTCCATTATTCCAATTGTGAGCGAAGTGAACTAACTTGAATGAGGTATTGATGTTTTGCCTATCCGGCCAATACGAGGCTTGCAGAATTTTGGTGAAACAGGAGATTTAATCGCATGAAACTAAAAAAACTGGAACTCAATGGATTTAAATCCTTTGTTGAAAAAAACAGTATTGAATTTCCTCCAGGTATTTCTGCGGTTGTGGGTCCGAACGGTTGCGGCAAAAGCAATGTCGTAGATGCAATAAAATGGGTTATGGGAGAACAGAGTGTGAAACAACTCCGTGGGAAATCCATGGAAGACGTGATATTTTCAGGTACAAACGGAAAGCCCGCAGTGAATATGGCAGAAGTCTCCTTAACCCTTGCAAACGACAACGGCAATGCTCCCGAAGAGTTCAAGGACTTTACCGAAATCATGTTAACCCGGCGTCTTTACCGGTCCGGAGAAAGCGCCTACTTCATCAATAAACAACAATGCCGACTTAAGGATATACATAATATCTTTATGGGAAGCGGCATGGGGACCAAATCCTATTCCGTAATACAACAGGGAAATATCGGTATAATTACGGATGCCGGGCCCGAAGAAAGAAGAGTTTTTATTGAAGAAGCAGCAGGAATTACACGGTACAAGACCCGTAAAAAGGAAGCTCTCCGTAAAGTCCAGGCCACAAACCAGAACCTTTTGCGGGTTACAGACATCATCGCGGAAATAAAACGGCAGATGGCCGGCCTTAAACGTCAGGCCAAAAAGGCCGAATGGTACAAAAAGCATCAAAAACGCATCAGGGAGCTCGATATCGGCATCGCCTTGCATTACTATGATGACTACACGCATAAAATTGATGAAACCGATGGGGTATTAAAAAATTTAAAGGATACAGACATTGAAGATGCCACCCGATTGAAAAAGCTTGATGCCGAAGTTGAAAAGATCAAGTTCCGGCGCTCGGAGAAAAATCATGAGATTTCGAACCAAAAGTCCCGTATATTCGCAACCCAGCGCAATATAGATCGCATGGAAAATGATATAGACCACTTTCGTAAAGATGTGGAACGGCTGATGAGGGAATGTGGAGAACTTGAGTCTGCTCACAGTAACCTTGAAGAGAAGAACCGGAACTTAACGTCCGAAGTGGCTCAAGTTGAAAGCCAGAATATAAACATTCATGGTAAAATAGAGACCGTAAGGTCGACCATCGACCGGGAGCGATCAGCCTCGCAAAACATTAAAGATCGAGTCTCCGTGTTGAATCAAGAACTTGAAACATGTAAGGCAGATCTAATGGATCTGGTGGCCCGGGAAGCCCAATACAAAAATATCTATCAAAACGCTACGAGCAACAAAGAAAGTCTTCAAAGACGACTTAAAATCAAAGATGAAGAAGAAGCCTTAACCCATCAGAAAGTGGGAAAACTCCGGGAGAAAAAAGTAACGGCCCAAGAAAAATTTGATTCATATAAAAAAGAGATCCATGATTTGAATAATCGTCTTAACAGGGTCAAAAAACAGCTTGAAGAAAAAAACAAATCTATTGCAAAGCAGGTTAAACGGGTTCAAACCGTTGATCTTGAGAGAAACAAGGCCAAATCATCCTATACAGCATTAAAGAAAATGGAAGACAATTTCGAGTGGTACAAAGACGGCGTTCAAGCCATAATGAAAAAAAACAGGACAGATAAAGGCGGTGTTTCGCCGGGAAAATTAGAAATCGATGACAGCAATGGTATTTTAGGACTGATGGCGGACATCGTGGAACCAACACCTTCCTATGAAACTGCGGTGGAAGCGGTTCTTGGAGAATCATTACAGTACATTCTTGTCAAGGATCAAAAAGCAGGCCTGGGTTCCATCGACTATCTCCAAACAACCGGTGAGGGACGCGGAGGATTTATCCCTGTCTCGTCTGTCAAAAACATAGGGTGTGACAGCATGGGAAAACCCGACTATCAAAAAAGGCTGTTGAACCATGTTTCTGTTAAAGAGGGGTTTGAAAAAGTAACAGAAGCGCTTTTAGGACATGTGGTTGTAACTTCTGATATTGAAGAGGCCATAAAGATATTCAACAGCAATTGCGTATGGCAGACCATTGTTACCAAAGACGGCGATTTAATTTCCCATCAGGGCATCATGATTGGCGGCAGTAAAGAAAAATTATCACAAATCCTTGCAAAAAAGCAGGAGATTAAAAACATAGGGCTTGAGATCCAAAGATTAAATCAGGAATATGAAACCGCCTGTCAGGATCAAAAAGAATTGGAATCTCAAGTTTGGGGCATTGAAAGCGACCTGCAAAAACTTCAGGCTTTAAAGAAAAAAGCCGAGCACCACGAAGTCGAAGCGGAAAAGGACCTTTACAAAGCAACCGAGGACCTTAAACACGCCCAAAGACATCTTGAAATCGTCCGTCTGGAGCAAGAACGTCTTTTGGGCGAAGAGAGCGATATTGATGAAGAAATGGCCAGATACAACGAGGCGGTTGAGAACGTGGAAAATCAAGTTAAAAATGCTCAGGAAATGGTCTCTGAAAAACTGGAACAAATCGCCGCTGTTTCATCTGAAATGGAAGCATTTGATCAGGAAATCGTCGATCTGAAGCTTAAACTGACCTCGTTAACCGCCAAACTGGAAAACAATAATAACACCTTAAGACGGCTTAAAGAATATCATAATGATGGGATAAAACGGTTCGAACAGCTTTCCCGGGATATTTCCCAAAAACAACAAAAAAGGATCTCTCTTAAACAAAAAATAGAAGAATATGAACAGATGCTTTCCGGCAGGTATGAAGATATGAAGCACTTTGAGCAAGCACTGGAGCAAAATGAAGAGGTTTACACTGCCATCGACACAAAGCTGAAAAAGAATGACAGTATCATATCGGACATACAGACCCGGCGGGAAAAAATCGTGCAGAAAATTCGCTTGCTTGAGCTTGAACAATCAGAGCGGCACATTAAACGGGAAAACATCGCCAACCGCCTGGAAGAAACCTATCACAGTCCGTTATCGGTATTTAAATCAGAATTTGACAATACGGCAAATTCCCCGGACACATCCATAGATGATATGGAAGATAAACTTTTCCGGCTCAGAAAAAAAATTGCAAATATCGAAGATGTCAATCTTGGCGCCATTAAGGAGTATGAACAGTTCAAAGATCGTTTTGACTTTCTTAATGAACAGCGTGACGATCTTATAAAGGCAATCGACGACCTTCATAAAGTTGTCAAGAAGATAAACCGAATCACACAGGAACGATTTATAAAGACATTCCATAGTGTCAATGATAAGTTGAATGAGGTGTTCCCCCGTCTTTTCGAAGGCGGCTCCGCCAAACTCATCATGACAGAGCCGGACAATCACCTTGAAACCGGTGTAGAGTTCATGATTCATCCTCCGGGGAAAAAACTAACAAGAATGAGCCTTCTTTCCGGGGGAGAAAAAGCACTCTCAGCCATCGCATTGATCTTTTCCATCTTTTTACTTAAACCGGCATTTTTCTGTCTCATGGACGAAATTGATGCATCTCTTGATGATACGAATGTTTTTCGCTTCAATGATCTGCTTCAGATCATTGGAGATAAATCTCAAATAATTATGATCACCCACAATAAAAGGACCATGGAATTTGCCGATACCCTATTCGGAATCACTATGGAAAAAAAGGGGGTTTCCAAGATTGTTTCGGTAAACCTGCAGAAGGCAGAAGGATAAACTTGGTTATGGCATTCACCTGGTTTAAAAAGAACAAAGATGCAAAGCATAAGGAACCGGCTCCCGGCCGGGAAACCGTTCCTGCCCAAGAAGCATCTCAACCCGAAACCAAAACTCAAGACCATACGCTTTCGCCTCCCTCAACAGAGAAGAATCAGGAAAAATCGGCCGGTTTTTTGAACCGGCTGAAAAAGGGTCTCTCAAAAACCCACAAAGTTCTTTCAACAGATATTAACGAGCTGTTTGCAGGAGATCGGAAAATTGACGATGAACTGCTGGAGGAACTTGAAGAACTTCTCATCACTTCGGACATTGGTGTCCGGACTGCCATGGATCTTATACAAAGCATTTCAAAAAAATCCTCAGAAATATCCGGCGCCGACCAGCTCAAAAAGGCCCTCAAAGAAAACATACTTGCCTTACTGAATTCGGAAAAACCTGCTCCTCAAAATATTACAACCGGACCTCGCGTCATAATGGTAATCGGCGTAAACGGCGTGGGTAAAACAACGACCATCGGAAAGCTGGCGGCAAAATTTGTGGCTTCCGGAGAAAAGGTTATCATCGCGGCCGCCGACACTTTTCGGGCGGCGGCAATCGAACAGCTTGCCATATGGGCTCAAAGAGCAGGTGTGGAAATTGTAAAACATAAGGAAATGTCGGACCCTGCCGCTGTTGCGTATGACGGAATTGAAGCGGCCATGGCAAGAGATGCGGATGTTGTTCTTGTAGATACTGCCGGCAGGCTTCACACAAGAAAAAACCTCATGGAAGAACTGAAAAAGATAAAGCGCGCCATCTCAAAAAAACTTCCTCAAGCCCCTCATGAAATTCTTCTTGTTCTTGATGCCACAACCGGACAAAACGCCCTTTCACAGGCAGAGCTGTTTAATGACGCCCTTGACGTCACAGGAATCGCCCTTACAAAACTTGATGGAACCGCCAAAGGCGGAATCGTTGTCAGCATATGCAGTATGCTTGAAATCCCCTTAAAATATATCGGCATCGGTGAAACAATTGAGGATTTGCAGGAATTTGATTCCGTCCGGTTTGTTAACGCACTGTTTTAGGGAAACGGTGATACCGTATTTCAGGCGCTTAGTAATTATTTTTGTGTTTTTTGTGGCAAAACTTTTTTCTTCTCGCCACAAAGGCACCAAGACACTAAGAAAGAATACCAAAATAAAATCCTTTGCCTACGGCCCGGAGGGTGTCTTTGTGACTTGGTGGCAAATATTTCTTGGTTCCGGGTTGTGATTTTTCCTGTTAAAACCGAAATATTGAGCAATTACTCTCCCCAAATGTAATGATACAGCCCGATAACGGCATTAAATATAAAAAAAGTGTTGATAACTACTGTTTTATGTTGACATGAAAAATTTGCTAATGTATGGGTTTTTTAATGTTGCCGCTTAACTGAGCATTAACCAACAACAAGAAAGGGGGGGGTAGGATTATGACAAAAGTAGAATTAGTAGAAATGATGGCAAAGGATGCGAAAATTTCCAAAGTTGCCGCAGCAGCCGCACTCGAATCTTTTATGACAAATGTAACAAAGTCCTTGAAGAAAAAGGACGGAAAAGTAACGTTAGTGGGATTTGGCACTTTTGCAAAAATCCGTCGAAAAGCTCGAAAAGGACGGAATCCTCAAACCGGCGATCCTATTAAAATTAAAGCTTGCAACGTAGTAAAGTTTAGAGCCGGAAAGAAACTCAAAGATGCTATATAACTAATCGGTTGAAGCGGTTTATTTATAAGCACCCGAATAGATAAGCCGCTTCAATATGTTACCTCAAAACTATTAAACTCACCTTTATATTCTTCCCATTCTAAATCCACATTAAGGACTTTTGCAATGGGGGGCCCTTGTTTGCACCACGCAAGGATTGAATCAACATTTTCTTTGGAGCCTTCAAACACAGCAGCGACGGTTCCATCCCGTTGATTTTTCACCCATCCGAAAACACCGTATCTGGCTGCGGCTTTCTTTGTCTCCAACCTGAAAAAGACGCCTTGAACTCTGCCACTGATCACGGCACGAACTCTTACTTTGTTTTCCATGACCACCCCCTTTTTAATTGACGATTGAAGATTGAAGATTTTTAATTGTCAATCGTCAATCTCCTCAGGGTTTTCTCGTCAATAATATCCACACCCAAATCGTTTGCCCGTTTGAGTTTTGACCCGGGTGATGTACCTGCCACAAGATAATCTGTGTTCCGGCTCACAGAACCGGTTACCTTCCCTCCTGCCGTCTTGATGATCTTTTTGGCCTGGCCTCTTGTCAGGGTTTCAAGCGTGCCGGTAAGAACAAATACCTTGCCTTCCAGTCTACCTTGTTTTCGCGTAGTTTCACCAAGAACTCGAACCCCGCCGGCCACAATATCGTTCACTGCATTCCGGTTTTCATCCTGTTTAAAAAAGTCTGCGATACTTTCAGCAACAACAGGCCCCACCCCTTGAATCGCTGTAAGATCATCTCCTGTTGCACGAATAAGTTTTTCCAGACTTCCAAAGGTTATTGCAAGGATGCCGGCCACATGTTCCCCCACATGCCGTATTCCCAGAGAATAAATAAAACGGGCCAGAGTAATCTGCTTGCTTTTTGTAATGGCGTCTACGATATTTGCGGCAGATTTTTCTCCCATGCGTTCCAGGTTTTTTAGCGTATCTTCATTCAACCAAAAGATATCCGCATATGAAAAAAGCAACCCCTTATCTACCAGTTGCTCGACCAGTTTATCTCCCAACCCGTCGATATCGAACGCACGCTTTGATGCGAAATGTTTGATTCGTTCTTTTACCTGGGCGGAACAGGTAGTGTTAATACACCGTAACGCCGACTCATCTTCAGCACGAACAACAGAAGAATTGCATACCGGGCAATTTTGCGGCATTTTGAATCTTATTTCTTGGCCCGTCCTCTTGGAATCAATCACCTTAACAACTTCGGGTATCACGTCTCCTGCCCGCTGGACCAGAACCGTATCGCCGATTCTTATATCTTTTCTTTTTATTTCATCTTCGTTGTGAAGGGTTGCACGGCTGACCCTGGCTCCGCCAATATTTACGGGAACAAGACGAGCAACAGGAGTTAACACGCCGGTTCTTCCGACCTGTACTTCTATGTGGGTTATCCGAGTCGTCTCCTGAAGCGCTTTAAACTTATAGGCGATGGCCCATCGCGGGCTCCGGGATGTTGCTCCGAGAATCTGCTGCAATCCAATACCGTCAACTTTAATTACAACACCGTCAATATCATAAGGCAAAAGATGACGCTTTTCAGAAAGTTCCCTGTAATATTCAAGGGCCTCATTGAGGGTGATTTTACATCTGATATGCGGATTAATTCTAAACCCGAGCGCCTGCAAGGCATACAGGGTGTCCCCGTGCGATTCCATATCAAAATCGGAGACAACACCGATACCGTAGAAAAATATTTCCAAAGGACGGTTGGCCGTAATTCTGGAATCGAGCTGCCTTAAAGATCCGGCTGCTGCATTTCTGGGATTGGCAAACGGCGGCAGATTCTGTTGGAGACGTTCATGGTTTAACCGCTTGAACCCTTCTTTCCTGATGAAAGCCTCTCCCCTTACCTCAAGGTGTGAGGGAATGTTTTTATCTTCTTTGTTTTCAAGGACCATGGGTACCGATCGTATGGTCCGGGCGTTTGATGTAATCAACTCCCCGTTGAAACCATCACCGCGGGTGGACGCAGTGAATAGCCGCCCGTTTTCGTAGACAAGCTCAATGGCAACACCGTCTAACTTGGGTTCGGCCGTATAAATAATGTCACTGTCCGTATCGAGATTTCTTTTTATGCGATGGTCAAACTCAATAATGTCCGAATCTTTAAATCCATTATCCAGGCTCAGCATGGGAATGGAATGCTCAACAGTTTCAAACTTATCAAGGGGTGGGGCGCCAACCCGCAACGTCGGCGAATCCGTGCTCGAAAGATCGGGATAGTCCGTCTCCAGTTTTATCAACTCCTGCATCATCCGGTCGTATTCGGAATCCGATATTCCCGGATCATCCAGCACATAATATCGGTAGTTATGCCGGTGAAGTGCTTCCCTTAAATTCTCAACTTTTTTTATTACAAAAGGATCGATACCTTCTTGCATGATTTATTTGCCCTAATCATACCGGTTTTGCCAAGCTTGACAGTTCATCTTTTACCTCATCAATAATCTCGTAAAACCACATCAAATCCTCTATGCTGAGACGACCCGCCCTTCGCTGGGATTCTCCCCCGTCTTTTTTCGTAAACACCCGGGGACCGATCTGGACTTTGGGTTCGCCATTGCCATACTGATTGATCGAAACAACAAGTCCGGTTTCTTCACATTTCCACTTGTTTAACATTTTATCTTTTTCTGGGTCAAATGCCATATTCTCCTCCGTATTATCAAGTTATACAATCGCTTCGCGATTCTATATAACGCGGCTTCGCCGCTCTAAAAAAGGAAATTCCTATACTATCAAGTTAGTTCAGTCAATTTTATAGTTATACTCCAAAATTATGTCAAACCAAAATTGAGCGTAAACAAAAAGGGTCAAATTCATTTTGGCCTCTATCTTTAAGTTTTGACTCAAGAGTGGGATTGATTCCTTTTACATGTTATTATCGACAGACGCAGTATTTGCACAGAAAAATGTGCATGCACGCACCGTTTTCTGTGCATTCTCCTTTCATACCCCCTTCCCCTTAATGTGATTCTTAAATAAAAATTCTTTTAAATACAAAATAATGATGTTCTCAAACACCTATGGGATAAGGGTTTTCAAACATATTGCTCTTAAAACACCCCTTAATATTTTAATGAGTTTAACACAAAAACGGATTTGGCACAAAAATTGACATAAGAAATAAAGAATCCTGATCCAGGCGCCGCCCCAGAGGGGCTCTGCCCCCCGGCTGGAGGGATAGGTTTTGATTTCACCCCGGAGAGGTGGAGTCACCCTTTATGTCGTATGGAATAATGGAATAGTGGGTACAAAAAAAACGGAAAATATCCAATGAGCAAACTACTTTTTATTGATGATGAAGAAGGAATTCGTCGTGCCGTGGTTCGTGCACTCAAGAGCGAGTCCTATAGAACCTATACTGCAGAAAACGGTGAAGCAGGTATATCCTTCGTCAAAGACAACATTCTCGATACTGAAACGGTCATCTCGGACTACAAAATGCCGGGATTGAACGGTCTTGAAACACTTGGCGTCATCGGGTCCATGAATCCCGAAATTACGCGTATCATCCTTACCGGATACGCAACCATGGAAGCAGCCATTCAGGCCACGAACCAGGGAATCGACGGTTTCCTGACCAAACCCTTTGATAATATTGAACTCAGGGCCAAGCTCCATACAATTAATGTGCGAAAGCGACTCAAGCAATTTGTTTCCGAACCGGTTTATAAAAAGATTGAAAAATCACCCGGAGCTCTGAAACCCACATCCCATGAAGTATCGATCCTTTTTTCCGATATTCGAAATTTTACCCGGATGTCCCAGCAGGTTCCGCCGGATAAGGTTGCGGCCTTTTTGAACAACGACTATTTTACCCCCTTGGGTGAAATCGCATACCAATATAACGGAACCGTGGACAAGCATATCGGTGACAGCATTATGGTGGTTTTCGGCTCGCCGGTTGAATGCAGGAATAATGCGGTCAGAGCGGTAAAAACCGGCATTAAAATGCAAAAAAGAGCAAAGGAGATCGACAATAAACTTTATGAAAAAAATGGGTTACGACTGAAAATCGGCATAGGCATTTCAACCGGAAAAGTCTTTTCCGGCATTTTGGGATCATTGAGAATCAAGGAGTTTACTTCCATTGGGATGCCGGTCAATATTGCCGCACGGCTACAAGGCATGGCAAGAGGCGGTGAAATCCTTATCAGTGAATCCACTTATCAGCAACTTCCCGGCGACATAGAAGTTGAAACCCTGCCTTCAGCAACGGTCAAGGGGATTAATGAACCGATTGCTGTATATCGGGTTAAAACATAGGTTCAATCCTTCGTGCGAATGGAACAGCCTGGCTGTATATTTTGACCTGAAAAACAAACCCCTTCGGCACGATCAGGATAAACCTTTGTTATTTTAATCTCGCCGGTCTTAAGACCGGGTACAAAGAACCGATGCTTCTCTGCTCCCGTAAATACGCCGTTACAGTTATAAACTTCAAATATATCACCCGGCGCTATTCCCACTTTTTCCCCGGAAGAAATTACAACTTTTTCTGCAAAGATTGACGTAATGTATCCTTTCCAGGGCTGTAAAACGATCGGATCACAGATCTGTTCTACCATATCCTCAGCAATAGATTTCAACGCATCATTTATTGTATGGGTGCTGATTTCACTGGTCCGGTCGATTGAGTCATAGAATACGTCCTCGATCTGAATTTCGTGCATATAACTCTTATCAAGCAGTTTTGCGCCGGTCAGGGTATCATATACCTCAGTCATTACCTGAACCTGGACAAAGTCATGAACGGTTTTGAACCACAGGATTCCTCGCGTCTTTTTATGATTTCTGATATCTATCAACGCTCCGGTTACCACTGCATTCAAACCGAGATATCTGCCGGTTTTGGCCAGTTCAAAATTGTCGATCAAGCCGGATGTCGTCCTGGGCAGATTCACAAAATAATCCGGATAGCCGGGATTATAGGGCTCCAACACAAGGATGTCCTGGCATGACGTCTTAATGATTTCCGCAAGATCTTTAGTGAAGTTTTCTTCTAATCCTTTACCCACGAAAGGAGTTTTGTTTTTAAAAAACGCAATGCCCACCCTTTTTTTCAAATCTTTATCCGGAGCCTTATAATCCCTGATAATCCTCTTTGTCTTTTTTTTCATGTTGGAGTAAGAAGAACATCCGGTAATAAGAGGAATACAAAGCGGCAAAAACAAAATCCATGTAAACATATGAATCTTTAAATAAAGAGCTTTAATTTTTTCATTCATTATTTTTTCATTGAGATACGGCGGTAACTGTAGTGGTGATTCCACCTCTTGAGGTAAAATCTCCGGTAACGTCCATGAACTTGGGTTCCAGTACGGCAACCAGGTCATTCAGAATCCGGTTGACCAGACTCTCATAGAAAATCCCCACGTTTCTGTATTGCAACAGGTAATATTTTAAAGATTTTAATTCAACGATTTTAGTATCCGGCCGGTATTTGATTGTGATACAGCCCACATCAGGAAGTCCGGAAATGGGACATAGCGAGGTATACTCCGGCTGTTTAATGACAATATCAATGTCCCTTCGGGACTTAAATTCATATTCTATGCACTCCAGTATGTCGGCTTTAATTGTATCCGGACTTTCAATTTTATGTTTTATACTCTTTTCATTCACCGGTGACATTGTTTGATTTCTCCGTTTCACAGAGTGTAAAACTTGATGAACTCGTAAAAAGTCAGATTTAGACGGTTTCGTAAGAAGTTCAAATTCAAGGCGTGCAAATTTTGTAATCATGAGGCGTACTTTTCGTACGTTGAATGATTACGAAATGCAGCACAACGCAGAAGTTGGACTTTTTACGAGACCGTCAAACTTGAGAGGCAATTTCTGTATTTACATCTTGTAATAATTGATATTACGCCCTGTGTCAAATAGACTGTCGGAATTTTTTAATCCCCTGACCATAAAGCGGCAGCATAGAACCTTGACACCTGCATTTTTATCTGCTAACAGATCAAAATAATTAATAAATTTACCCTTTGTGTCTTTGTGGCAAATATTTTTTAGTTCCAGTTTGTCAGGTTTAGTTAATAATAAAAAGGAGTTGTTAAATGGGCTCGATCGATGAATTGATTCTCAGAGCAACCAAAGAAATTGTCGTTAAATTTATTGAGACCGGACGGGTAGGCCCCGCCGGTTTCCATGAAACGTTCAAAACCGTTTACAGCACTATCCAAGAAATCGCCAAAGGTCCAAAACAAAAACCTGAGGAAGATACGGAAACAACCGACTCATAACAAGCAATTGCAAATTGGCATGTATTTTGAGATAATAAGCGAAATCGAAAATATCGCACCGATTGCCATCGGCGGAAAAATCCGAGATATCATGAGAATTCGAAAGCAATATGGCATTGGTCGTTAGCGTAAAATGAAAGGAATCGCCAAGGTTCGTCTTCAGAGCGGTAGTATCCGTAATGCTGAATTGCATTGGTATGAGGCCCACGGTATTGGCAGAAGAAAAATGAGAATTAAACGATTATTGGATTAAAACTATGGCACAATATAGCAAAAAACGATTTATGCTTTGCGTAGAAAATAGGGATTGTAAGGATTTGGAAAGACGTAAAATATATCAAGTCTTACCTGACGATGAAGCTTTAAAAGAAGGATGCCTGAGCGTTATAACAGCCCGTTAAACCACAAATAAAAATGGGGGTGTTCAATGAGTAAAAAAACACATCTTTATGTATTATGGACGAATGATAATCCGATTACAGCAGAAAAAATGGTGTTCATGTATACCGTAAATTCTCTCATTCATGGTTGGTGGGAAAAAGTCACCCTTATTATTTGGGGCGCACCTGCTAAATTGGTGAGCGAAGATGTTAATATTCAAAAAAAGGTTAAGGAAGCATTAGATAAAGGTGCTCATATAACTGCATGCAAAGCCTGTGCAGATCAATTAGGCGTAACGGAAACTTTGGAAAAACTTAAAATTGAAGTCAAGTATTGGGGAGTCCCTCTTACGGAGATTTTAACCAGCGAGGAAAAACTGCTAACAATATAAAATGGAATACGGTACATTTGTTCAGAACATGCAAATCCTTTTATGGAAACACTAAAATTTTATTCCAAGGATATCAAAAAGAGCGTTCAAAATGGAAATCAAAAAAATATTATGCCCGGTAGATTTCTCGGAAATCTCCGCTAACGCACTGGAATATGCGGTCTTCTTAGCGTCTCATCATCATACTGACCTTCTGCTGCTGCACGTAGTGGAACATCTACATGAATTTGACCATTACCAGATCCTTGTTTTTACGCCCCAGGAACTTACTGAAAAGATGGAGAAACAGGCATATGAAGAGCTATGCAAGTTAACCGAACCAATCAAAAAAACCATTAAGGTTGAAACCGTCATAAGGCAGGGTAAAGCCTTTGTGGAAATCATCAGAGAGGCAAAGGAGAAAGATATGGACATGATTGTGATGGGTAGCCATGGCAGAACAGGCATTTCGCACATGCTCATAGGTAGCGTTGCCGAAAAAGTAGTTCGAAAAGCGCACTGTCCGGTACTAATTGTCAGAACCAAAGATGCTCAATTTGATATCCCATGAAAACAAGCCCTTTTATGGGAATAACCGATGCGGTCAAAAAAAATAAGCGGCTGTCTTGATGCCTGTCCCCATGACTGAGGATAAGCGTAGCGGAATCTGCCATGTACCAAATTGAGAGTGTCTTATAAGTGGCAACGTAAAGCACTTTTTTCAAAAAGGTTTTCCCGAAAATGAAATTGCTGATGGTCAAATGCACTTGATTCGTGTCGGAAAGCAGGTGTTATGTCTGATTCTTTTTTTAAATGTGTTTTTCATGGGTTCTGATGTGATTGCCCATCCGCATGTATTTATTGTCCAGCGATTGAATATCGTGTTTGACAATCAAGGTCTGGCAGGGTTTGAGGTGGAATGGCATTTCGATGAGATGTTCAGCAGCATGATCGCTATGGATTACGATCAAAACCAAAACAGCACACTGGAACCGGCAGAAGTTGTGGTAGTGAAAGAAAAAGCGTTCTCATATATCGCTGAATACGATTATTTTATTTTTGTGAAAATTGATGGTCAGTCCTTCAAAGTCAAGTGGTTCACAAATTTTAACGCGGTTTTAAAAAACGGTAAGCTTTCCTATCAATTTTTTGTGCCGTGCCATGTGAAAGCCCACAATTTTTTTAAACAAATCGTCATCGCCACATACGATCCAACATATTATACCGCCATCTTCTTTGCTCGAAAACAGCCCGCACGTGTTGAGAATGGAGATCGGTTTGTGATTGAAAGCACCATCAAAGAAGACAAAAACACCTCGGTATATTTTGGTATGGTCAATCCATGGGCACTATTTCTGAAATTCAGGTTTAAGTCATGAGAATCGCGTTTTTGTTATTTTACCTTTTGCTTGTTTGCACTGTAATCATGCTGCAGCCGGTCTTAGCACAAAATCCGTTTACCGCCAAACCCAAATCAAAAGCCCATCATATGACCACGCATCCTGCTGCCAAGAATTCGTTTCTGTCCATGATCACCCGGTGGCAGTACCGACTCAACCGGAAAATGGCGGATCTGGTGCGCGAGGCTAAGGCGACCAATAGCGTGAAACCTTTGGCCTTTCTATTGTTGGTTGCTTTTGCCTATGGGATGCTCCACGCAGCCGGCCCTGGGCATGGCAAAGCCCTGGCCGTATCGTATATTTTATCTCAGCGTCCGAGATTATTGCGGGGCATGTTTTTCGGCAGCTTTATTGCACTGTTTCACGGTTTGTCGGGAATCATGTTTGTGCTGATCATCCACATTATTTTACAGAAGAGTATTACAGGCCCACTGGAAGATGTGATCCGCATCACCCAAATTATTAGCTTCAGTCTGATTGCCTGTCTGGGTTTGGGCATTCTGATCAAAAGCAGTTACAGATGGATAAAAAGTGCAAAAGGCGGTCACCCGACTTATAATGGGAACCATAAGCGCCATCTCTATGGCCCTGTATTATCCGCATTGGTGGTTGGAATGATCCCATGCTCGGGGGTGGTGATGGTCATGCTGTTTGCCCTATCCATGGAACTGGTCGGAT
>JAYEFV010000142.1:0-4276 GCA_034658755.1 Thermodesulfobacteriota bacterium
ACAAAATGGAGATAAAATGCCTGAGGCCATAATTCCCATATAATCACAATATAAAACAAGATTAGAATTACAATAAATATGAATAATATTATAATCTTAAACATCCTTCTCCATTTTGTTTGCGATTAATAGAGGTTGAATTTAACCAGTGATCATTTTTTAAAATTGCCATTTCTGGATAACCGTTAAATAGTAATGCTCGTGGGGAATTTACATTATGATATATCAGAACTTTAAAAAATATTTGATAAATAAAAATGTTGCATTATTTTTTTTAATTATAACCATAGTGTGCATGTCTCCAGCATATATGTTTTCTTCGGGCACCACAAAGATGAGGTTAAATATGTGTTGGCTCTATCAGCTTCAAAAAGCTGAGCCGAATGAAATAATTAAGTCAGGATTTAAAATCGCAGTTATGGATTATTCTCGCGACGGCACAGAAAAAAATAAATATAGCATACCTGAAATTGGCAAAATGAAAGCAGCTTCAATCATACCCATTTGTTACCTTAGCATCGGCGAAGCAGAAGAATATCGATATTATTGGCGGCCTGAATGGAAAAAAACGCCCAAATGGCTTGGAAAGGAAAATCCCGACTGGGAAGAAAATTATAAAGTCAAATACTGGCATCCTGAATGGCAGGCAATCATTTTTTCTTATCTTGACAAAATAATTGAACAAGGGTTTAGCGGAGTCTATTTGGATATCGTCGACGGCTTTGAATATTGGAGTGATGAAGAAAATCCGGATAATTGCTTCAGCGAGAAAGAAGCAGCGGAAAAAATGATAACTTTTATTAAGAATCTTTCGATCTATGCAAGAAAAAAAGCAGGTAATGACTTTAAAGTTTTTCCGCAAAATGGTGAACGTCTCCTCGATTATGATCATGACGGGTCCTATCTTGAAACCATTTCAGGCTATGGTGTTGAGGATGTTTGGTATGACGGCATTACACCGCAACTGAAAAATGAGATCGCTGAAAGAATTGCTTATCTGAAAAAACTTATAAAACACAATAAAGTCGTCCTGGCTGTTGAATATGTTGATGATGGGAGCGGCTATAAAGGCAATAATAAAAAGCGGATCGATAAGGTTGTTGCCAATTGTAAAAAATTTAGTTTCCATTATTACATAGCCAAGGTTGACACAGAGCTTGATTCAATTAACCGGATACACAATATCCAACCCTACACGTAACAAAGAAAGGTAAGCGTGTGTAGTAGATTATTTGAAAAGTTGTGGGTTTTAAGTTTTTTTATTCTTTTGCTGTTTCCTCAAGAAGCGCAATCACATGTCTTTCGTCTTTATTCCGACACAAATGAGGAGACCAAGGAAAGGATAATAATAGATCTTGCACCGCCCCGATTTTCAGTTGAATATAGCGGAGAATATCATGGACAACTGGCCGCACACATTCGTTTTATGATGGATACTGATCAAGACGGTATAGTTTCGTCAAAAGAAGAGCGCCTGTTTACAAAAGACTACCAGCAGATGTGGTTTCGAAAGACTGATAAACAAATTTTAAACATCGACGGTGTTAATTACCACATTGAATTTAACCAATGTACTTTTCCTGACCTGAAAAAATCGAATCTCATTGATCCGTTGTTCGTTAAGATGAGATTTCAAATCGATGATCTTCAGATTAGCCCGCCGAATCAAACCAACAATCATATGCTGGAAATTGGCCAGCGGTTGCTTTTTCAGTTTGGGCAGCAATTCATTGAAATGTCAAAGACCAGAGCAGCCTTTACGAATGAGCAGGAAAATGCCATCGGCCGGTTTTTTCAGGTCAAAATTCATGCAACGGATAACATCAAATTTACGCAGTGCTACCCCGGCTACATCAATCGTCGAAAAAATATGATCAGTGGGATTTTCTTTGATGAAACCAGTGCTCGAATCCAATTCTTGCCCTACCCAAAAATATCAGCCTCATTTATGGTAATCGACGAATGAAAGACGAATTGATACATGATGAAGGAAAAGGAACGTGAATTATGCTATTTTGAAAGAAGCGCTGTACCAGCAGAATATCAGTCTACCGGTGTTGTTGACGATTTTGTTCGTTGCCTTCATCCTCGGCGCCCTCCACGCGCTGGGACCGGGCCATGGCAAAACGCTTATGGCGGCTTATCTCGTGGGGTCAAAGGGACGTGTTATAGATGCGATTGTACTGGCATTAACATTGACCGTAACTCATGTGCTCAGCGTCCTCATCCTGGGATTTATCGCTTTGTGGATTTCCGACTTTTTTATGCCTGAAATGATAGCCAAATGGATGGGGCTTTTTTCCGGAAGTTCGATTGTCGCTATTGGTGTATGGTTATTCTGCTCTCGATTCAAGGTGTTAAAGAATAAGTATGTAAATCATGATCATGATCATAGCCATCCTGTTGCACCTGTGCCCCGAGCAGCTGAGGTCTCCGGCAGACATTCCCATCATGGAGAAAACCATCATCACCATTATGATTCTAATTTGTCATTTTTTAATAACGTTGCCTTAGGCGTTTCGGGCGGAATGGTTCCCTGTCCAAAAGCCTTGGTGATTTTGCTGCTGGCGATCTCGTTACAAAAAATTACCTTGGGAATTTTAATTGTTGTTGTTTTCAGTTTTGGACTTTCATTGGTATTGGTGGTGCTTGGAATTGTGATGATCAAGGCATCCCATTTAATTAAAGGGCGATTAGAAGGCCATAGCTTACAGTATATTCCGATCATTGGTGCAGTTATTATTGTTGGAGTGGGAGTTTTTTGGTCGATTCGTTCCATACTGTTGCTTTAAACATATCGTTCGCATTCGATAACTACCAGGCTGTTAATATTGACAGTATTGTAAAAAGTCGAAAAACACCCTTTTTTGTCATTCCGTCCCGGATCAGGGTCCGGGATGACGGCCAAGCCGGAAACCAGTAAATTCAATGGCTTCTGGATGCCGGATCAAGTCCGGCATGACGGTTTTAGGACTTTTTACGAAGCCGTCAATATTCGTTTCAAAGGTAAAATATAGATTGTCTCTATCAATGTGTATATAGTCGAGGGGTCGGGGACACGGTAATGTCAAAGTCGGTGCTAAATTGCTAATATTAGGAGAATATGGTTTTTTTAGAAGACCTTCATGCGACGGCGTGATATTTTGCAACTTACAAAGTGTCTCCCTCCAAGGCTTCCTTTATAAACCGAACCATGTCAACCCGTTGGAGCGTTTTTTTTTTCTTGGAATCCCAGAGATACCCGTATCCCTCTAGAATCATTCCACCAAAGGGCGTATGAACAATAAATGCGCTTTTCGAATCGAACATGTCTTTTCTTTCTATTTCAAGGTAAACTCTGTTTTCCGGATTCACACTTTTATAAAATTGATAATAGTTGATATCTTCCGGTTTAAGCTTTACCTCGTGCTCTACCATATCCTCAACTTTTTTTGTGATAGAAAGATTTTTAACTTCACCGGTCCATCCAAATCGAAATTCCAAGCCAAAAGGCCGGAAGAATGTGTTGATTGTCTTGATACTCTCGCTTCGTTCAATGAGGGTTCCATCGGGTTTCGGAATCAAGCCTTGATAGGCCCCATAGCTTCCAATAATCAAAATACGGCGTCCGGCTTCCATTTGTTTCACAAGCCAGTAAGGATAGACGTCTCCGCCAACCATCCGGGATGTTTGGTAACACGTCATAATTCCTTTGTATTGAGAAAGGTTGATCTTGTCTTTTTCCATGAGCAGCTTTTCCACGTCCATTTTATCCCACGTGAATCCGGCCTTATCTATAAATCCGGTAAGGATATGTAATATTCCTTCATGATCAGGGTCCCGTTCCTTATAGAGCATAAGTATTTTTGTGCCTATTCCTTTCGTTCCTTTTATATCATCACTGGTGCGATCTTTATTCGAGACCCTTTGGTGTTGGACCGTGGTGTGATCTGTATTCAGGACCCTTTGGTGTTGGACCGTGGTGTGATCTTTATTCGGGACCCTTTGGTGTTGGACCGTCTTGCACGAAAAAAACAGAACCGCGAACAACGCTATTATTAGTATTCTTTTCAATGGATTAACCTCCACCCCAGACCGAGGCTTACTCGCCCACGGCCTATTGATGAACTTTTACGAGTCCGTCAACATTCTTTGGCCATTTCTAATATAGTAACGGCCATAACAACCGGTGGTTGGAATAAATATGTCTTCCGCATGTTCATTTTCTGGGATTTCTTGTCTTGTAAAGGTCAAATAATTTAAATTGTCCAAGCTAACTTTCAATTTCCACAGGGAG
>JAYEFV010000143.1:0-4269 GCA_034658755.1 Thermodesulfobacteriota bacterium
AGTTGATCACATTGCGGCTGAGATGAGGATTTAAGGGATTACGGTGAATCCTGCTGTCACAAAATGTTTATCAAAGCAAAAAGCTTGTATAATTCCATATTGCTTCATGACAACAAAACTGACTGCATCGGTATAGCTGAAATCTTGATCTTCATATTGCAGTAAGATATCTTCCGCTGTTTCTTCAAATACGCTATCAGAATAGATTTTGATCACTCGTGGACTCGCTGCAATACTTTCAAGGAACTTAATAGCTGCTTGATGCCCTATGGCGCGGAGTATCAAGATGTATGTTTCAGCAATAACAAGGTTTGTTGTTTTTAAATAATGGTAGTTACTTAGCAGCTTGGGATAGATATTTATAGCCTGACTGTGATGTTGATCGGATCTATCCGCCAAAGCAAACCACGCACCAGTGTCAACAAATAGGGTATTTTTTTTCATTTTATAGCTCTACTTCTTCAATGAAATCAAGTAGCCATCATGTCTTTCAGCGATGTCTTTTTTTCCTGAAGCCCCAAGGTTCATAATCTTCAGTGCCGGATCTTCTTCCAGCGGAAGACTATCGATAAATTTTGAGATGCATGAACGGATGATGGCGGCCCTGGACTTGCCGCTGGTCTTCGACAAAAGACCAATAATTTTCTTCTGTTCGGGTTCCAAATAAACTTGAATCGGGATTTTCTTGAGTCTTTTCATGGTAGCATTCTCCATGTCGTTAATTTATAACATATAAAAATATGACATATAAAAAAGTGATTGTCAATCAGAAAAGATAACTCAAAATATGGGAGGAAAGACCAGTGGTCACGTCTACATTCTTGACAAAAGACTTTTCCTGGTTTTTTTAGACAGGGTAAGAAGATTTCAATGCGAAATATTTGCCTTTTCACGCTGCACTCTTTCGTGCAACCATACCTTGATCAAGGCACCTCGGTCTACACCAATATTTTGCCTGATGCGATCAATATCTTTGACCAGTTCTTCTGCAACATCGAGCGTAATCCGAACTTTCTTGCCGTGCCGAATAACTTTGGCTTTAGAAATGTCAATGAGATCATGAATGTCTTCGCCGTCGTCGAAACGACGGTCAAACTCTTCGGAGCTTTTAGCTATTTTCTTTTTTGTCATATGATTTTTCTCATTATCCCATTCAAAATTCACAAGTCATTTTGAACATATTTTGTATAAAATTACAACAAATTATTCAATTTTACCCTGATTGAGCAAAAGTCGAGGATGCCTCGAATTGCCCCGATAAAGGGATCTTCTTTTCGCTACGAAAGCCGTAAAAGGTGTCACTTTGTCGATAGAAGATGTAGGTTTGAGGTTAGAGGCGATAGGGTGGAGGCAAAGGCAAGAGTAGCAAAAGACATCCTCAAACCTCAATCAACCGGAGGTTTTGCCTCAAACCTCATGCCGCCGAAAGCGTTACGCCTCAAACCTCACGCCGCCGAAGGCGAGAGCCTGGAGGTGATACGCTCCGTTATGTGTAGTTGTTTGCACTTTTAATATAATTTTTTTGACAAGTTAGCTTTTATGTGCGATATGCTTCGCAGAATGGAGCGATTTGCATATGAATACTAATCAAAATTTAAAAACACTTGGTTCTCGGGCGGCATTTCTCATTGCAGAATTGTATGAACAGCAAAAAACTATCTTTTCAAACAATGATGTGGAAAAAATCAGCGGCCTCAGCTCAAAGTCGGCTCGAAGTCTCGTGAGGAGGCTTGTCCATCGGGGCTTGGCGACCCGATTAAAACCGGGCCTGTTTATCTTAGTCCCTTTCGAACTTGGCCATGAGCGAGACTACATTGGGAATCCTTATATCGTTGCAGGCGAGATAATCGGCAAGCCTGATTATTATATATCCCACTCCTCTGCAATGGATATTCACCAAATGGTCACCCAACCGCAGCTTGTAGTTTATGCGACAACTACCAGGGCCATTCGGCCCCGGTTGGTGCTCGGAACCGAGTTCCGTTTCGTACGTTCCAAACCGGAAAATATCTTTGGCGTCACGTACCATTGGATAACAAAAAGCAGAAAAATCAGGATCAGTGACCTTGAACGGACGGTCATAGACTGCCTCAAACAGTCCGAATACTGTGGCGGTTTCAGTGAGATCGCCAAAGGGTTCTGGATGCGGCGGGAACATATTGATCTTAAAAAACTTGTTGGATACGCCCTGCGTCTGAATATTGGAGCCGTCTATCGCCGTCTGGGATTCCTGCTCGAAATATTCGCTTTGGAAGCTCCCAAAGAAATTGATATGTTGCAAAGGAAACTCACACCGTCTTATGCCATCCTTGATCCAATGCTTCCGGATGAAGGGAAATTCGTATCCCGATGGCGGTTGCGGCTTAATGTGAGTACAGAAGAAATTGAAGCCGTTGTGACGACCTGAGCTGTGATTCCCCAACGTAACATTTCACTCCTTTCCAGTCGGCTCGCCCGTGAAGGTGGACGGCGTATTCCAGAAGCTGTCCTTGAACGTGATTACTGTATTGCCTGGTTTCTTGTGGGTCTTTCCCGATCACCCCTTTGCAAATCTCTTATTTTTAAAGGCGGTACAGCACTAAAGCGGTGCTATTTCGGGAATTACCGCTTCTCCGAAGATCTCGATTTCACTCTTGCTAAAGAGACCTCCATTAAGACGATCCTTGACCAACTATATGGAGTTTATACCGAAGTCCGAAAATCTTCAGGCATTATAATAAGCTACTCACGGCAAGATCGTAGAGAACACCAAAACAGCCACACGTTTTACCTTGCTTACGAAGGACCGTTGCCTGGCTCATCAGTAAAAGAATTCAAGGTGGACATCACCATCAACGAACGGATTGTCATGCCGGTTCAGAAAAGGGCTGTGCTTAAAGGATATGACGAGTACGCCGATTTGCCTGAAAACGAAACTGTTCTTGTATATGCATTGGATGAGATTTTGATAGAAAAGATGGTTGCTCTGACCGATCGTGCTCGTAACGAGCCAAGGGATCTTTATGACTTATGGTATCTGCTGGCAAAGGAAAACATGGATCTGTCCGCACTTATACCTGAGATCGAAATCAAGCTGGAGTCTCGCGACAGGGCTTTGGCAGGAATAGGAGATGAGAAGACGGAAGGAAGAAGACCCCGGTTAAATAAATAACAAACAAATTTAACTGGGCATGCGTTATAAATCTTCATTTGACTATTTTTTTGATATATTCCTTTGGGGCGAAGCCTCTAAGTTTTGGCTGCGAGATATAACCAATGAGTGAATCACGAATAGATTACGGTTCATTTTTTCAATATATTTTCACATTGAGTATTATTGCATGCCTGTTTTTAGCATACTGGCCGGTACTTCATAAAATGTCAATCCGCTGGAGTGCCGGTGATAACAGCTATTGCTACCTGATCGTTCCGCTGTTTTTATACCTGTGTTGGGATGGGCTCGCAAAGCGCGGTATTAAGGATTATGGATTAAGGGGTAAGGAAGAGGGTAAAGAGCAGAGAGCAGAGAGCAAAGGGCAGAGGGCAGAGGGCGAGTGCTTCTCGGATAGAGGCCAGAGGCTGGAGGTTGGAGGCAAGGGCTGGGCCGATAGAGGGGATAGGTTGGAGGCCGAAGGCCATTTGCCTCAAACCTCGAACCTCAAACCTCAAACCACCGAAGGTTTTGCCTCAGATCTCAGACCTAACGTCGGTGGATTTCGGTTTGGTGAGTTTTCCTGGAGTGTATGGGGATTGGTTCCGGTTATTCTTTCCATCCTCTTGATAATTATCGGGGAGATTGGTTCTGTTGAAACCTTGCTTTATACGGGTATTTGGGGATGCGCTGTTGGAATGATTCTTGTCCTTTATGGCCGGCGAATCCGCTATTTAATTTTCCCCTTAGGGATTCTGTTATTCATTGTACCTCTACCGCCATTTATCAACCGCACCCTGACCTTTCAACTCAAACTGGCTGCCAGTAAACTTTCCACAGCCATGCTCAGGGCATCCGGAGTGAGTGTGCTTCGTGAGGGAAATATCATAGACTTAGGTGTTTCTCAACTCCAGGTCGTCGATGCCTGTAGCGGACTTCGTTACTTAATGCCATTATTTCTCATGGCGCTTCTTGTGGGATATTTTTTCAACAAAAGGGCATGGCAAAGAGCGATTCTAATCTTAGTTGTAGTTCCCTTGTCCATATTTGTAAACTCTATACGGATTTGGGTTACCGGCTTGCTCACCGTCAAAGGGTATCAGGAATTGGCCCAAAGCTTTTTTCACGATTTCTCCGGC
>JAYEFV010000144.1:0-15811 GCA_034658755.1 Thermodesulfobacteriota bacterium
CATTACAAGAAACCGTTATTCTTATTCCGGTTGATATCGGCCAAATCCCTGCAGGATTGACAATAACCGGTCCGTCGTTAAAAGGGATAGAGGTTCACGTCCGCGGCCCGAAATCGACAGTCAAAAGCCTTTCTGACGTGACAATACGATACGTACTTGATCTATCCGGAGTACATGTCGGGATTAACTCTATTCTGATAAAAAAGGACCGCATCATCCTTCCCAAGGGGATATTCATCATAAGAATAAACCCAACGTTTTTGGCCGTAACCATCGAGAATAAAATTAAAAAGGAGCTGCCGGTTAAAATTTCATTTTCCGGAAAACCTGCTACAGGATTTATAGTTGCAGGTGCAGTTGCCAAGCCATTGTCGGTTATTATGCAAGGACCTGAAAATATCCTTGGCCCCATGGATAGGGTACTGACAAAACCGATTGAGATCAAAGGGCTGTCAGAATCTTTTAAAAAAGAAGTAGCTCTGGACCTTGTCGAAGATCTTGAGATCATTTCTCCTTCGGAGATTATTTTTGCTGAAATATTGATAGAAGAAAAAATTGTTAGCAAAAAGTTTTTTGATATTCATGTTGAGGGTAAAAACAGTCCGTTCAGTTACAGCATTACACCACCGGCTTTAAATATTGAAGTTAAAGGACCTGTTAATATAATTGAAAAGCTTCATACGGAAAAATGGATTACAGTTTATGTTGATCTCAAAGGATTAGCACCCGGAATTTATGTTAAAAGGGCAACTATAACCTTGCCTGTTAAAACCACTCTTATTGGCGTAAAACCCGAAATGTTCACAGTAAAGATCAGTAACAAAAAAATATAGTGAAGAAAAGGACTCTTTATTCATGCTTCTTGTTATCGATATTGGAAATACCAACACGGTAATCGGTGTTTACGACGGCAGGCATCTTGTTAAGAACTGGCGGATACGCACGGAGAGACGGACAACAGAAGATGAGTTTAACATCCTTGCCTCCAATCTTTTTTCAGAAAGCAATATCAGTTCCAAAAAAATCAGCAAGACTATTATCTCCTGCGTCGTTCCCCCCATGGTAACCATTCTCGATTCTTTCTGTCGCAAATACCTGGGTCAGGCGCCGCACTGGGTCGATGCCATGTCAGCTTCAAATCTGCCGATACGTTACAAAAATCCATCAGAAGTAGGGGCAGACAGGATAGTTAACGCGGTTGCGGCATTTCATAAGTACCAAACCAGTCTTGTTGTAATAGATTTCGGGACAGCCACAACCTTTGATTCTATTTCAGAAAAGGGGGAATATCTCGGTGGCGCCATCAGTCCCGGGATCATGATTGCTTCTGAAGCCCTATTCATGAAAGCGTCCAAACTTCCCAGGGTTGAAATCTTTGTTCCCCCTGAAAGCGTCATCGGCAAAGATACCGCAAGCAGTATTAAGGCGGGAATTATTTTTGGATATGCAGGACTTGTGGATGGAATGGTTCGGCGAATGAAAATCGAAATGGGCACAAACCCCCGGGTAATCGCAACAGGAGGCCTGGCAGAACTTATGTGTCAAGTATCAGAAACCATTGAAGTTGTTGAGCCGGCCTTGACCCTGGAAGGATTACGGATTATCAGCAATAGTTTGTAAATAGCCTGTAAATCCTTTTATGCTGTTTTTCAGAAATTCTCTCTCCCTTTCTTTTACAGCCTCATCCATATGAAAAAATCCTTTAAGAAAAGGATCTTGCTTTAAAAGCCTTTGCAGACAGCTTTTGAGGAAATCTTCGTCCTTAGCTTCATTGATGTGGATCATCTCATTCTCGATAATTTTTTGCCAGAGCAAAAGCTGTTCACGGTGGGTTTTCAACATGTTCAAAGCATTTTCGTTCATGCCGAAATGTCCGTAACAGATGATTGAGGGTTTTCTGGCAATCAGAGCATCGATGCTCTTGATAGAAGTCTCTAGAAAAAAACGGGGCGGTGTGGCAGGTCTAAGGTAAAAGCCGTCACCGGAAATATCGAGATAAACTCCCCCGGCCTCTCCTGCAAAAAGGTATGGGCCCAAAAGGTAACTGACATGATGAGGGGCATGCCCGGGCGTCAGGATCGGCATAACGTTATCTTTTTGATATATAGCTGCATTGTAAAGCAATTTCCGGGGAACCGGCCGGAATGGTCCATAGGCTTGGGCCGTTTGACCAAGGGTTTTGAGACTACCTTCCCATAGACGTGATGGATCTGCAAGGTGCTGGATACCTTTTTCGTGACAGATAATTGGAACGTCGGGAAAAGACACGGCCAGATCTCCTGCTCCTCCGGCATGATCTATATGGATGTGGGTCAATAAAACTGCGTCAAGATGCTGTATTCCCAGGTTTTCTAAGGATTTTACAAGCACAGGAACGGTGGCGGCAGGTCCGACATCCACCAATAAGGTTTTTTTGCCTTTGTAGATCCAGGCCCCTATAAACGATGTAAATCCGGGCAGATCCTGGTCAAGAGGAACAAGATAGAGTTCGGGCGCAATTTCAATTAATTTCATTTTTCCTATTCAATCCCCATTTTCGCCTCAAGTTTTTTAATCTACAAAAGGATATCGTCCCTTTCCTCCTCACTAAGGCCCTCGTGCCGCAAGCAACGCTTAAGGTTCAACAGAATCATTTCAACATGATAGTTGGCACAAGTATATCCCATGGTTTTTACGTTTAGAATAGGCAATAAATAATGTTCATACCCTGCCGGTCTTGATAAGTGACTCCTTAAAAACACAATAGAAGGCTTTATTGTCGGCAACACCACGTCTCAGGATTTTTTCAATTTCATTTATGTTTTTCAGGTTGACAATAAGGTTGACGCTCTTGTTAAAGGCCTCCATATTATCCATGGTGCGAAAGCGGTTGGTTATAAGCGTCAGGAAGATGTTTCGCCGGATGGACATATTGAGACGATCCAGGTATTTAAGAATACTGTTCATATCAGGATCTCTGGTGCCGAACCGCTCGTTAAGAACCACTATATCAAAGACATGGAATCGCATCTGCTTTAGAGTATCTTTATGTGACTGGGGTGCCGTGGTATGGTATCCCATGTTATACAGGGCCGTTATGATTTTGGCCCGGATGGCCGGTTCCGGTTCACACAAAAGAGCAGTCTCTACGCCTTCTTCAACAAAATCGAAAGGTTTTTCCGAAGCGTCGTAAGCGCTGGAATCTACTTCCTCAATGATGGTTTTATTCAATCCGGGTTTTGGTTCGGCGAACGGGGCCGGAGTCTCTTTGGTTGACAAAGGAATATCAAAACGAGTATCTACGGAAACTTTGTTGGTGCATTTGGGACAAATTACAGAGAAAACCTGTCCCTTGGGAAGCTTTGTGTCCGGAATTTGAAACTTACTCCGGCATTTTTCGCATACCACGTCCATGATTTTTTCCTTTTTTGGCGTTCCATGGGCAAAGGCCAAAACGTCTGCCCACGATTAAATCGTCTTGCCGTAACCGTGATCAACTTTAAGATCCTTAATATCCGTTGTAGCTTCTCCGCGTGAGCTCTTGATTGAATCGATCCCGCGGCCCAGTATTCCTTTGCGGGAAGCATAGGCCATGGCAGTCTCCTCGGTAATGAGGCCCTTTTCGTATAGCCCAATGATATAATCGTCAAAAGTAGTCATACCGAAAGCTTTCCCGTCATGGATGACATCGTAATAAGTTTTTCCCTCAGATTCTCCATGCAGTATCAAGTCCTTGACCCGCAGGTTGGTGCTCATGATTTCAAAGGCCGCTATCCGCCCTCCCCCCACTTTGGGAAGAAGTCTTTGACATACGATCCAGCGGATTGCGTCGGCAAGCCGAATACGAATCTGATTTTCTTCTTCAACAGGGAACATGCCGAGAATACGGTTCATTGTCTGTCCGGCATCAACCGTGTGGAGAGTACTTAAAACCAAGTGCCCGGTCTCGGCCGCACTCAGACCGATTTCCACCGTTTCCCTGTCACGCATCTCCCCAACCAGAATTACCTTGGGAGCCTGGCGCAAAGCTGCTCTGAGGCCATGTGCAAATGAATCGAAGTCCTCCCCCATCTCGCGCTGGTTGAAAGTAGCCATTTTGTGTGGATGGTCATACTCAACCGGATCCTCAAGAGTCACCACGTGGACCGATCTGACGTCATTAATCTCGTTAAGCACTGCGGCCAGGGAGGTTGTTTTTCCGGTACCGGTGGCTCCGGTGACCAGGATGAAGCCGTTTTTTTCCTCAGCCATTTTAAGAAAGGATTCAGGAATGCCCAATTCCTGGCAGGTGGGAATTTTGGTTGCAAGTTTTCTCAAAACAATGGAGTAATTACCCCGCTGGGAAAAGACGTTGACTCTGAAGCGAGCCTTGCCCGGAAGCTCGTAGGATGAATCGCACGATCCCTCAAGCAGGAGATTTTCCGTGAGGCGCCGATTCTGATTCAAAAGGTTTAACGCAAAGATTTCAGCCTGGAACGGAGTAATCTCGTCAAAAGGAGGATTCATGTCCACTATGGCGAGCTCTCCCGCTGTCTCAACCTGAAACGGTTTCCCAACGGTAATATTAAGATCAGAGACATTATCGTATGCATCGAGCATTCTTGACAGAATATGATCAATTTCTTGTTTCTTCAAAACAGAACCTCACAAAATTTTTATGCTTCGGTGAAATCAGTCGGAGGATTTTTCAAAAAAGGCCTGAACTTTCCCTTATCATTTGACTTGGCATAGGCATCATCAGCACTTATCCATCCATTGTTTAGCATATCCATAATGGCATCATCTAAAAGTAGCATACCGTATTTCTTCCCGGTCTGGATCATTGAGGCAATCTGGTGGGTTTTTCCTTCCCTGACGAGATTCCGGACCGCCGGAGTTGCAATCAATATTTCGAGGGCGGGGCAACGCCCTTTTTTATCTATTCTTTTAAACAGGACCTGTGCTATAATCGCTCGAAGTCCGTCAGACAGCGTCGAACGGATCTGGGGCTGTTGATTTGCAGGAAAAACTTCGACGATACGATCAACAGTTTTCGCTGCACTCGATGTGTGAAGTGTGCTAAAAACAAGATGTCCGGTGGATGCAGCTTCTATGGCAAGCGATATAGTCTCAAGATCTCTCATTTCACCGACAAGAATAATATCCGGATCCTCTCGCAGGGCACCCCTTAACGCTGCGCTGAATGACTTCGTATGGAGACCCACCTCACGGTGGTTAATAATACACCCTTTGCTTTGGTGCACAAATTCAATGGGGTCTTCGATGGTGATGATATGATCCTTACGGGTACGGTTTGCCACATCAATTATTGAGGCCAGGGTGGTTGATTTACCGCTTCCTGTAGGTCCTGTTACCAAAACCAGCCCCCTTGGGAGTGAGGCCAGCTTGGATATCACTGAAGGGAGCCCCAGTTGTTCGGCAGTCATTATTTGCTCAGGAATTTGTCTGAAAACCGCCGCCACACCATATTTTTGCATAAAGAAATTTGACCGGTACCTGGCAATACCGAGTACATCATAGCCGAAATCAATATCTCCTGTTTCCTCAAACTCCTTTACCTTATGTTCGGGTGCAATTTCATAGAGCATGGCTTTCAGTTCATCATTATCCAGGGTCTTATATTTAACCCTTTCCATTTCGCCCCTTATCCTTAGCGCAGGCGGCTGTCCTGCCACCAGATGAAGATCTGAAGCATCCTGTTCATTCATCAATTTAAAAAACGCATCTATTTTCGCCATCTTATGCTCCCGACCAATTTAGATCACTTGTAACATAGTTTAGTTCTTTGAAATAAATATATTTCAAACAAGCTTCAGAATTAACATTTTCAAAAAAGTGTTACGATTGTTTAAACAATTTCAACTTGGCATCTTCTTCCTCACGGATTCCGGCCTCCTCTTTCCCTATTTCAAGGAGTTTGGTATGGCTTTCGATAATTGAGCGAATCTGAACCTCTATCTGCATGCGCTGCCGTTTTAGCTCCGTAATATCTTCATGAAGTTGAGCAAGCCTGTTTTGCGCTCTACTAAGCATTTTTTCTGCATTAACTTCGGCATCCGCAATGAGTAATTCGGCCGATTTACGGGCATTTTGCTTCATCTGATCTAACACTTTCTGAGAATTGAGCATTACCCGCTTAAAAGTCTCTTCACGTCCTTTGTATGCCTGGCTTTCAATTTTAAGCCGTTTAATTTCTTCACGCAAATTTTTGTTCTCTCTTTGCAATGATTCGAAGGCATTCGCCATCTGCTCAAGAAATGTATCCACGTCCCGGACGTCGAATCCTCTGAACCTGGTTTTGAACTGCTGTTGCTGAATATCAAGAGATGTAATTGTCATGATGTGTCACCTTCTTTTATAGGTTACATAAAACTTGCAGACATTCTAAAAAGGCTGTTTACAACAAAGTTTTGCAAAAATATAATGCCCAGAATAACAATAATTGGAGAAAAATCTATACCGCCAAAATCAAGAGGTAATTTTGTGCGGATGCGATACAGTACCGGTTCTGTAACATTGTGAATAAAACGAACGATCGGATTGTAAGGGTCTGGATTCACCCAGGAAAGTACTGCCCGCGCTATAACAATCCACATGTAAAAGTGTAGAGCATAGTGGAGAACCACTGCAATAGCCTTTAATAAATTGCCAATGATAAACATATAAACAATGAGCTTTCGATTTTTGTCTTAATTTTTTAATCAATCGATTTACTACTCTAAAAATTAATTATATATTGATGATAAGTCAAGATATTTCAGGCAAAATCATTGACATAGTAAACATTCAAACGATAAAAGTACATTTTATTGATAATTTATCTGTTCAAATCCGTCCGGTTTTTAAGCAATTTATATGCAAAAAAAACCTGATTAAATCATTATACATAATGAAGGGGGGAATAAAATTCATGTTAAAAAACAAAAGAATTACCATAATCGGAACAGGAAATATGGGGGAAGCCCTTTTAAGCGGGCTCATTTCTTCAGGATCATCCAATCCCAAAAATATTATCTGCACGGATATTCGTGAAAATAAAATAAAATCCATCCAGGAAAAATACGGTGTCCATACCACAGCAGATAACGTCAAAGCGGTAGAAGCTTCAGAGATTATTATCTATGCTGTCAAACCTCAGATAATTGCGTCAGTATTGAGGGAAACAGCGTCCTGCCTGGACATGTCCAAGCTCATCATCTCTATTGCAGCCGGTGTTCCTCTGGCCGCCATAGAGTCGTGTCTGAATAAAAAATTGCGTCTTATCCGGGTGATGCCCAACATTGCGGCCTTTGTTAAGGAGAGTGCTTCGGTGATTGCCGCCGGAGGAAAAGCCACTCAAGAAGACATTCAACTGTCTCTGGCTATTTTCGACTCCATGGGGAGAAGCATTTTTCTTAAAGAAAATATTCTTATGGATGCAATCACCGGCTTAAGCGGCAGCGGGCCCGCCTATATCTTTTTAATTGTCGATGCCATGGCTGATGCCGGAGTAAAGGTGGGTCTGTCAAGGGAAGATGCTCTTTTTCTTTCATCTCAAACAGTTTTGGGCGCAGCAAAATTATTGATTGAAACAAAAGAACATCCCGGAAGGTTAAAGGACATGGTGACCTCTCCCGGTGGAACAGCTATCGCCGGCATTCATACTCTGGAAAAAGGCGGACTACGTACTACCCTTATTAATGCCGTGGAGGTAGCTACAAAACGATCCCAAGAGCTGGGTGAAATTATGATCAAAAATTTTTCAAATGGACAATATTAGCATAGGATAAGAGGTTGATATAATGGCAGAATATAAAATGGAATCGCTCAAGACATTTAATTATGACAGGCCGGTTATAGAAAAGGGTTATGCAAACCAGACCCTTTGTATAGACATTTCTGATGGTGTCATTTCCATTAAGCCGGTTACTGAGAAAATGAAAAACGTCTTTATCGGCGGCAAAGGTTTTGATCTCTGGCTTCTATGGAATGCTGTCAACAGCACAACAAAATGGAATGATCCTGAAAACACAGTGTGTATCGCGTCCGGACCTATGGGCGGGACACCCGTATATCCCGGTTCCGGTAAAAGTATCGTCACCACCATTTCTCCGTTAACAGGGTCTGTGATAGACTCTAATGTGGGAGGTTATTTTGGTCCATATCTTAAGTTTTCCGGATTTGACGCACTGGAAGTTACGGGAAAAACCTCAAAAGATGTTGTAATTTTTATTGATGGCATTAATGAGAAGGTTCAGATCTTCAAGACGTCAGGATTGCCGGATGATTCCTATACTCTTTCTGCAATATTAACAGAACGATTCGCCAAAGGGAAACCGCGTAATATTTCTGTAGTCTCCACAGGACCGGGCGCTAAAAACACACGGATGGGATGCCTGAACTTTACCTGGTATGATCTCAAACGAAAGCGTGCCAGATATAAACAGGCGGGACGCGGGGGTATAGGCGGTGTCTTTGCTGATAAAGGCATCAAAGCCATTGTGGCACGCTGGGACACGGTCACAACCAAGACGAACAATCCTGCAAATGCCAATACATTAAAAGAAGTTGGGAGAAAGCACTCCAGGGAAGTTGTCGAACTTGATCCCAAACAAAACCAAATGGCACAAATCGGAACCACCCACCTTGTTCCGATTATGAATGACTTTGATCTGCTGCCGACCCATAATTTCCAGTACGGGCAGCATCCAGAGGCAGACAATATTGGCCAGGAGATTTTCAGACGCATATTTGATCCCGGCTATGACGGGTGTTGGATGGGATGTACCCTTGCTTGCTCCCATGGTGTCAAAGACTTTGTTCCTCTCACTGGTCCATACAAAGGAATCAAAGTTTTTGTAGATGGTCCCGAATATGAAACCATAGCCGGCTGTGGTTCAAACCTGGGTATTTTTGACCCGCACACGATTATTGAAATGAATTTTTACTGTGACACCTATGGCCTCGACACCATCTCGGTAGGCACCTCCACGGCCTTTGCCATGGAGTGCTTTGAGATGGGCCTGATAAACAAAACCCATACCCACGGGACGAACCTTTCATTCGGCAATCGGTCGGCCGCACTCGAGGTTGTTCACCAAATGGCCCGAGGAGAGGGTTTTGGACAAATTATAGGCAGGGGAGTTCGCGAAATGAAAATGATTTTTTCCAGAGACTATGGTGCCGACCCCGATCTTATGCAGGATATCGGTATGGAGGCAAAGGGCCTGGAGTTCTCCGAGTATATAACCAAAGAGTCACTTGCCCAGCAGGGGGGGTACGGTCTTGCGCTTAAAGGCCCGCAGCATGACGAGGCATGGTTGATCTTTCTTGATATGGTGCATAATTTTATGCCGACTTTTGAGCAGAAAGCAGAGGCACTGCACTGGTTTCCCATGTTCCGAACATGGTTTGGTTTATGCGGACTGTGCAAGCTCCCTTGGAATGATGTTGTACCCGAGGATAATAAGGACACCCCGGAGCCCGCAAAGGTTATGAAACACGTCGAGTGGTATGCAGATTATTACACGTCAGTTACCGGGAGGCAGACAACCGCTGACGGCCTTATCCTAATGAGTGAGACGGTTTACAATTTCCAGCGTATTTTCAACCTTAAAATGGGTTTTGGGCAACGGGAGCATGATAATATTCCCTATCGTGCGGTGGGGCCGGTAAAAACCGTTGAGTACGAATCCCGGGTCGAGCGTTACGACAAACAGCTGGTTGAAAAACATAACGTCGATATCACCGGAAAGACTACGGAAGAAAAAATAGCGCTGTTGCGTGAGTTTCGCGAAAAGCTTTATGAAAAACTAAAAGATGCGGTATATAAACGTCGAGGATGGACCAACAACGGAATCCCGACGGTGGAAACCGTGAAGCGGCTGGGTATTGATTTTCCCGAGGTTCTGGAATTGCTCAGGGCCTACGGTTTTGAATCATGATCAAGGTAAATGGGAAAAAACATAATGCTTAACCAAACAGTATCATTTCCTGCAGCCTTTACAGCGGGGATTCTCTCTTTCTTATCACCGTGTGTGCTACCGCTCATACCCGCATACTTTACTTTTATTACCGGTTTTTCCCTGGAAGAATTGACCGAAAACCGCAATTCGGAAATTAAAAAAAAAGTCTTTCTTTCAACCGTTTCATTTGTTTCTGGGTTCTCCCTGATCTTTATCCTAATGGGTGCTTCGGCCTCTTATCTTGGCAGCTTACTGTTCAACTATAGAGGATTAATAAGGGTTATCGGCGGTATTTTGATTATCCTTATGGGTGTCCATTTAACCGGTATAATTCGTATCCCCGGCCTGGATGTTGAAAAACGGATTAATATGGAAAAAAAGCCCTTACATTTTTTAGGAATCGTTATTATCGGTATGGCGTTTGGAGCCGGCTGGAGTCCTTGTATAGGCCCTCTACTGGGATCGATTCTTATCATTGCCGGCAGTCAGAAAACGGTCTGGCAAGGGATTGTGCTTCTTGCTATCTATTCCGCCGGACTGGCACTACCTTTTATGATCATGTCCGTTTTTATCCATCTCCTGCTGATCGTTATTAAAAAGGCTTCCCGTGTTTTACAATACGTCAACGCGGCCGCGGGTATTCTGCTGATTCTTGTGGGGCTGATTCTTGTGACTAATAAGCTGCATGTGTTCATCGGCTGACCCGAATTGTCATGAAGAAGTTATCTATCTTTAAAACCGGCGGGAATATCTTCTGATCAGGCGGATTGTTGTGGAAATAATAACACCTCCGCTCATTACCACAAGAAGAACAGGTACCCAAACATGCTCATGATACGCTATGTTTTCTCGTGAAGCCGAGATGCCTGCAAAACCAAACAAGAACACAAGGACCATAAAAAAAATTGCAATATAACATGCCGCTTCAGAGTCATACCAGGGAACGATTACCTTTCTAAATAGCGGATTTTGATCGATACGCATAATTTTACAACAGTCACTTTTCTGGCTTGTCCGGGTCAGGTATTATTACCCGCATTTGGTAAAACCACAGAAATGGCACATCATACAGCCCTCTTCAAAACTGACTGTATTCCCGCATTCCGGGCAGATTTCTCCAAGGAGGCTGTTGCCATATCTTTGTTTTTTATAAGATCCGTCTTTCATATACCTTTTCTCAAGGACTCTGCCAATCGCGTCCGGTATTGATAAAACAAGTCCACCTTCTTGAAAAACAGGATGTTCTCCGCCGATACCTTTTAGTTGTTCTACAACTTTTTCCACGCGCACCCCGGATCTGAAGGCCAGCGAAACCAGCCTGCCGATGGCTTCGGTCTTTGCTGTGGTGGATCGTCCGGATTTGCCGATGGTGGCAAACACCTCAAAGGGATGACCTTCATATTCGGTTACAGTGACATAAAGCTGGCCATATCCTGTATTCATCTTGGAAGTGAACCCTTCAAGCGTTTCCGGACGTTCTTTGACCGTGGCAATAGAAGTGTCAGCAAGTTTGTCCTTTGCAGCAATGGAAAGCACCTGATTTTCCTTGCTCCCGTCCCTGTATATAGTAACTCCTTTGCAATCTAACTCATAAGCCAGATTATAGATCTTTAATACATCATCCACGGTGGCGTCACTTGGCAGATTGACAGTTTTAGAAACCGCGTTGTCGGTGTGCTTCTGAAAGGCAGCCTGCATACGGATGTGCCATTCGGGTGATATATCATGGGCCGTTACAAAGACCTTGCGAACATCCTCCGGTATTTCGTCTATGTGCTGAATACCCCCTTCAAGGGCGATTGTATCCATCAACTCAGTGCTATAAAACCCTTTTTCTTTAGCCACGTTTTCAAAGTATGGATTTACCTCTAATAATTTGTCATTATCCATAACGTTCCTGACAAAACTCAAGGCAAAAAGCGGTTCTACGCCGCTTGAGCAGTTCGCAATTATACTCAATGTGCCAGTCGGTGCAATGGTGGTCGTGGAGGCATTTCGATAGGTACATCCTTTCTGGTTTTTAAAAATGCTTTTATCAAAATTTTCAAAAACCCCTCTTTTTTCAGTCAGACATTTTGAGGCTTCATGGGATTCTTTTTGAATGAACCCCATCACTTCTTCGGCTATTTCAAAGGCCCTTTCCGAGTTATAAGGAATTTTCAACTGATAAAGCAAATCTGCAAAACCCATAACACCTAAACCAATTTTACGATTACCTCTTACCATTTTGTCGATTTCAGAAAGGGGGTATTTGGACATATCAATAGTATTATCCAAAAAACGGACACTCCAAAATACGACATCCTTTAAGGCCTCGTAGTCAACGACCGGTTCTCCGTCAATATACATGACAAACTTGGCCAGATTGATGGAGCCCAAATTGCATGCTTCCATTGGAAGCAACGGTTGTTCTCCACAAGGATTGGTGCTCTCTATTTCTCCCAATGAAGGGGTTGGATTATCCCTGTTAAGTCTGTCTAAAAAAATGACTCCGGGATCTCCGTTTTTCCAGGCCTGTTCCACCAAAGCCTGGTAAACTTCTGCGGCATGAAGCTCTCCGACCTTTTTATTTTCGCGGGGGTCTATCAGCTCGTAGTCGTTTTGTTTGGCAACCGCTTTCATGAACATATCCGTGACGCCGACCGAAATATTGAAATTGTTCAGTTCGTTATTATTTTTCTTACTGTAAATAAAATCCATGATATCCGGGTGATCTACTCTTAAAATGGCCATGTTGGCCCCTCGGCGAGTCCCTCCCTGTTTGACCTGCTCTGTTGCCGTATTAAAGATTTTCATAAACGAAACCGGTCCGGAGGCAATTCCGCCGGTTGTTCCCACCCTGCTGTCTTTGGGTCGTAGACGTGAAAAGGAAAAACCGGTTCCGCCGCCCGATTTATGGATAATAGCGGCATTTTTTAAAGAATCAAAAATCTTATCCATGCTGTCCTCAATCGGAAGAACAAAACAGGCTGCCAATTGACCCAGTCTGCGCCCCGCATTCATGAGTGTGGGTGAATTCGGCAAAAATTTAAGATCTGTTATCATATTGTAAAAAATATTTTCCATTTTTTTCACATCGGCGTCGCTACCATAGTTGTTTTCGGCCTTTGCGATGTGCCGGGCCACCCTTTTGAACATTCTTTCCGAGGTCTCGATTACCCTGCCCTTGTTGTCCTTTTTAAGATATCTTCTTTTTAAAACATTTTTTGCATTTTCTGAAAGTTTCAGACCATTTTTTATAAATATGGACTTATCCAAACGAATCGGAGAGATTTTTTTTAGGCCGTATTCCAGCAATTTGGTCTGAATGATTTTATCTATGACCGGCATGGTAATGGTATGATTTTCCATGGTGGCGATTTCTTCTCGCAGAAATCGACTGATATCCATGGCCTGGTTGGTTTCAATGGGGTTTTCTTTAGTAAGGATATCTGAAAACAGATGGTCATCCCACTTGTAGCTCGTCAAATCGAAATTTCCCTGTTCCGTAATTAATATTTTAACTTTTGAACCCATTGCCCTTCTCCTATATGGTTATTATCAGAATTTTATGGAATTTATTTCGATCATTACCATTTGTACAAAAATATGCAAACAAATTGTTTTGCCGGAATTAATAAAGCCCGGCCCAAAGTTCTCAGTATCAAAAATAAAAACAAACCTACCAGAACGAAAAACCTTCTTAAAGTAGGTCTGTCAAAAAGTGTGACTCTTATCAGAGAATATGTTAAGTTTAATAAGACGGTTAATAAAAATCACACGACCTTTTTACTCCTGTCATAAACGTATGGTTCTTTATTTCATGGAATATATTGTATGTCAAGAAAAAAATAACACAATATATGGGATTTTAATAAAGAGAGTATGAAAATGAATATCCTGGTTAAAATCGTTTCATGGACGATCTTGTTATATCTTGTCTATTGTGGATTTCTTTTCATAATGCAACGGCAAATGCTGTTTCCTCGTTATCTTATAGATATCCCTTCTAACACTGAAAATATTTCCGGCCTGGAAAAGATATGGGTAGATACAAGTTTCGGAAAGGTCGAAACATGGTTCCTGCCTCCGGCTGACAGTCGAGTTTCAGGACCGGCGCCGGCAGTTATTTTCGCCCACGGCAACGGAGAACTTATCGACTTCTGGCCACATGAACTTAAAAAGCTGACTCGTCTCGGCATAGGGGTATTGCTTGTTGAGTATCCCGGATATGGAAGGTCAGAGGGTTCTCCATGCCAAAAAAGCATCACCGAAGCATTTACTAGTGCTTACGATGTGCTCGTTACGAGACCGGATGTCGATCCTTCCAGAATTGTTTTACTGGGACGTTCCGTGGGTGGTGGCGCGGTTTGCACACTTGCTGCTAACCGGCCTTCGGCGGCGCTTCTTTTGATGTCGTCATTTGTCAGCGTCCGGTCATTTACATCAAAATATCTGGTTCCCGACTTTCTTGTCAGAGATCCATTCGATAATCTCGCGGTTGTCCGCACTTATCATGGTCCCATTCTTGTAGTCCACGGCAAATTTGACGAGGTCATTCCCTATAAGCATGGAACCACTCTCTATCAGGCAGCAAAACAAGGCAAAATCATAACCTATGAGAGCGGACATAACGACTGCCCCCCAAGTTGGGACATTTTCTGGCACGATGTTGAAACATTTCTACAGGATTCCGGCCTTATTAAAAACTCTCGGCAAACTCTCGGATAGCCCGTTAGGGGGGGTTACTTTTTTTAAGGTGGCGTTCAAGGAAAATTTTACGAATTTCAATCCATCTGTTTTCAGGTAACCGTTCAACCATATCACTTTCTTTATATTTTGCTTTTTTCTTTGTGAACATTTTTCTGCGTGTATAACAAAACATGCCTATCCGGTTAGCTCCCAAGACGTAGGTCGCGTTATTCTTGCCACACTCCAGGATGTTCCCAAGCTCCCTCATACAGCCCCGTGTAGGTGGGAGGTGTTGCTCGCACGGCAATCCCAAGTACGCTGTCAAATGCTACCATAGGCCAGAAACGACGGTTAAACCGAAACACATACTCGTTGAGGTATGCCTGCAAGTGCTGCGGCGATACGCCGTGGTGTGTCCCTATCAACCATGCATCGAGGTTCCCGAATGCAATATGGATCATTGGGAGGTGCTTATCGGTCTTTGCGTGGTCCCCACAGATGGCCACAGCCTCATGTCTATACCCCTGTGCGGTCAGCGGTTCGTATCCAACCCACGCATCGGTTCGCACTTCTGCGCCTGGTACCACGTTTGTTTGCACGAAGGGTACCAGTGTCTCTTGCTTCCGGTTCGGAATTACTTGTAGACGGAGTCTGCCAGCGAGAATGCCCCGTCCATGCCCACCACGATGCTTGGGTAGCTGTATGCCCATGAGGTTCGGATCACGCCCGCCCCACTTGTCTGACTCCCGCCTGGGCATAACCTCTACGGCACCGACCACAAGCACCTTGTCTGTCATACCGCGCCCTTTCCCCTGCGTCGCGCCGCCCACAAACGTCTCGTCCACCTCGACCGGGAACTTCTGCCCGATGGAGCCACGCTCCGGGCGAACCATCGAGGCTCGAAGCTTATGGAGCATTTGGAAGACAGTCTCGTATCGCTTAATCCCGAGTATTGTTTTGAACTGGACGGCGCTCATTCCAGGAGTTAGGCTCGTCACGAGAAAGGCCGCCCAAAACCAGGAATTGAGCGGTTGCTGTCTCCGGTGCATGATTGTTCCAGCAGTGAGGCTCGTATCCCGTTTGCAGTTGCGGCAACGATAGACGGTAGGGCGACCAGCGAAGGTATATGGAGGGACCAGCAACGCCTTCGTGTTGCTCACAATAGCGACAAAGGAAGCCGGTAGGGAATCGCTTTGCGTAGAGGTGGGCAATGCAGG
>JAYEFV010000145.1:0-4218 GCA_034658755.1 Thermodesulfobacteriota bacterium
ATCGAAACGGTCCACGAGAACGTCCCGATGCATCTGGGCTTTTTGAAGAATCTTTTGGCTGTTTTTTCCGGCCTTGTTGAGGACACGTTTTTGAACGATTTTGTCGTCTTCCAAAAGCTTTATGGCTGTCCATCGGGTGTTGTAAGGAATTGACCCTTCCGTCCAGTTTTCGAGAAAGGATTTTAGGCTGGAAATCGAATTTTCAATATCTTTGCTGTATTTTACTCTCCGTTTTTTAGGGATCTCATAACTCGATTCTGCCAGTTCTATTGCTTTTTCCAGAAGTGTATCAATGCCCTGGTTTTTGTTTCCGACGGTAAAAACTACAGGCACATCGAGAAGTTCAGAAAGCTTTTTACCATCAATTTTGAAACCCCGCGATTGGGCAACGTCTGCCATGTTTAGAGCGAACAGAACCTTGCAATCTATCTCTCTAAATTGGGTTGCTAAATAAAGGCTTCGTTCCAGGTTGGATGCGTCGATGATATCGATCACAACATCCGGACGTTCTTCAAGGACAAAGTCACGGGCAATAATCTCTTCTATGGTAAAGGGCGTTAAACTGTAAGTTCCGGGAAGATCTATAATTTTTAAATCATACCCGAATTTTTTGACATTGCCTTCTTTTTTTTCAACCGTTACTCCCGGCCAGTTTCCAACCTTCTGCCGGGTGCCGGTCATATTATTAAATATTGTGGTTTTGCCTGAATTAGGATTGCCTGCCAGGGCTATTGAAAGGCGTTTTTGATTCATTACGGATAATCTGAATGCGATATTTTTTCAAAATGGATACTTCTATTTTACATTATCAACAGTAATTTGTGCAGCTTCCTCAACCCGAAGTGATACATGATACCCTTTGACAATTAACTCCATAGGATCTTTCAGGGGCGCATATTTTTCAACATAGACCTCGGAACCTTTAAGGAACCCCATTTCGAGTATTCTTCTACGCAGGGCCCCGTTACCTCCGATATGGACTATCCTTGCGGTCTGGTTTTCTTTTATCTCGCTTAATAACATGAACAAGTTTCTCCGTTTATGGATGGACACTAGCTTACAATAGTCTCCACCAGTATCTTCTTTGCCAGCCCACGCCCAAGGGCGTACCGGTTGTAATCTATGGCAACCACCAATTGTCCTCTGTCCAGGTTGGTAACAACGTCTATTTTGTCTCCGATTCTCAAACCCATGGATAATAGACGCATGCGTGCGGTCGCACCGCCGGTAAAATCTTTGATTTCAAACCGTTCACCCTGTTTGGCATTGACAAGCGTCATGAGTTGTTCGCGATCTTTAAGGCATTTGGAACAGATACCGTAGATTTCCATTTTGTGACGAAGCATGTGGAAATTATAAGCTGCGGCAATCTGAACCTGCAGGTTTTCAAGCTCTTCGTTTTCAAACTCAAAAATATTTTTGCATTTTGTACAGATCATATGATCATGATGTTGACCCAAGTGTCTGTGTTCATAACGCACTTGTCCATTATTAAACCTCATTTTTTGGGCAAAACCAAAACTGCACATAAGCTTCAACGTGCCCCGGACAAAATCAGAAGTTAATTCATATCCGTTTTCATTTAGAAGCTGAACAAGTTCTGCAACGGTAACGTGGTGCTCGGTTTGAAGAAAAACCTCCAGAATATTGAATCTATCTTCGAAATGATCAATATTTTCTTGTTTAAAAAGCTTTTTGAACTGTTCTTTTTCTCTTTTATGAACTCGTTTCATATGGATTCCTTACTCAAATAATGTCTTAGTAAAAGACTATTACGAGTAAATCACACGTAAGTTATAACATTAATGCTTGATCAATGCATTGTCAATAAAGCAACTTCCTGGAAATGAAACAAATATCGTAACCGTTCACGGTTTAGAGGTTCGATCTTACCCTAATGCCTGGTCAGACTTCCGTAGATACGTAAAAGTTTGTCGGGGAGTTCGCGAACATCAGATATAACATTGTGATGAACGTTTCCGTAAAGATCATCCAGCTTGGGATCTCCTGCAAAATTAACGGTTATGGCATGAGCATATATGTTTTTCGAACGCGCCTCGAATATGGCTTTTCGTGTATCTTCAATTGCATAATTTTGCTTATAATCAACATCGTTGGGGAACCCATCACCTAAAATAATCAATAAACGGACTTTTGAAGAAATCTTTTTAAGTTCACGGGTCGCATGGCGGATGGCGGCCCCCATCCGAGTGCTCCGTTGGGGCGCCATGGCATTAATACGCCGCTTGACAGTATCATCCATATTTTCATCAAGATCTTTTATGCGAAAGTAATCAACTCCCAAGCGTCCGGTTCCGGAAAAACCTGCAATGGCGAAGGCATCTCCCACAACTTCCAACGCTTCACAAAAAAGTACGATAGCTTCCTTCTCGACATCCAGAACGGTCTCATGTGAACCAAAAACAGCGTTTGCTGTTGAACGTGATAGATCGACAAGCAGGAGCACGGCAACATCCCTGGTCTGTTTGATGTGTTTGATATACAGCCTGTCCGATGGAATTTTTCCCGCCTTTTTATCTATGGCAAAGTCTAACAGTGCCCTGTAATCGAACTCATCTCCTTCCATCCATTGTCTTAATCTTATAAAACCATCGGGCTTCAACAGTTCAAAAGCATAGCGTATCCTCTTTACCAGCCCCCTGTGATGTCTCAATGTTAACTTATAAAAGTCGCTCTCTTTTTCGGTTAATGATTTATCGAGCACTCTCACATGAGAATGAAGGTAATCCTGCAAGTTGCAGTCCCATTCTTTGTGCCAGGTAACAGTGCCGGAAAAATCTTCTTTCTGAAGCACGGTAGTGTCCTCAGTGCCGAGAAGCTTGGACAGATCCAGCCAGGACAAGTCTATGGAAAATTTTTGTTGGGGTAACATATGAGGCCCGTGGTTTTCCCGGAAACATAATATAATTTCTTTGAGGTCCTGATGGGAAACCATACCGTTGTTTTCCATCAGGCGTTTTTTAATATCCGATGTGTAGACTTCAAATCCCTTTTCCCCGAGTTGAACCTTTAAGGTCCTGGCTAAACGCTCATATTTCAGATTCGCCGAGAAAAAAAGGTCAGGCTTTAATCTACGGCCAAAGGGTGTTTGCATGGGTTTGTAAAATTCTTTAAGCTCTTTTTTATAATATGACGTCTGGTTCAAAAGTCTTTCCATTTCCGGATATATTCTGACAACAAGTTCTGCACAGGACTCAACCGTAGAATCTTCATTTATTGTTGTTTCAAACAGATTTTTTAAGTTCTTGGTATGAGAATATATTTTAGCGTCCATACCAAAGCGTTCTTTTTCTGAAATGCCGAGGGCAATCCACAGATACAAAAGAAAGACGATTTCAACCGGCTTATGGTTTTTAATCATACGTTCAGCTTCTCGTTGAAGCACGGGAAGGGTCTGCCGGATAAGGCCAGGATACTGCCGGTGCAACATAAATCTGATACGGCCGTGTTCGAAGATTGTGAACAGATCCGCTGCCAGCGCCGTGACCGGAAAATACGAGAAAAAATGTTCCAGATCAGATAGATCTTCCCAATTTTGGATTAAATCGAATTTAAAATTATAATCCTTTGATTTTGCAATCCCCCGGCATTTTTCTATGGCTTTTTCAAGATCAAAATCGAAGGTGCCGAACTCATAGTGTCCTGCTTCAAGCCTTGCAAGGCATTTATACAGGTTTATGTTTTCGGCTTTATGGGGGAACACGCTGATTTCATCAGGAAGGTATATGAACTTACCGTCCGAACAGACAAAAATCGTTATATTGTTATCCGTTATTAATGAATCCGGGAGCAAAGAAAGCGGGCGCACTGAAATTGAAAGACCGGTTCTGGCGATAAGATAACGGTTTAGCTGTTGTCGGACCCGGGAAATAGGAATGGTTACCTGCAGATCGGTGAATGTATCGATACCGAGTTTGGATTCCAGTGAAAGAAATTTTTTTGCAAGTTTCTGGTTACGCTTTAATTTTTCGAGCCCCACTGAAACAAAATCGCTTAAAGCCTCTTTGGAAAGCAGATACAGTCCTTTTTCAAGGCCGTCCAGAAAGGAATCGGCCAGGTGAAAATCAGCCTTTATAACGCGTCCAAGCTGTTCGGTCTGCCAGGCTCGCCGTGAAGGAGAAAAGGCAAGTACGGCACCGGGCAGGATGTGAGCAAAATGCTGGCTCCGGACATACGACATATCCTGGGAAAAGGTGT
>JAYEFV010000146.1:0-15723 GCA_034658755.1 Thermodesulfobacteriota bacterium
CGGAAATGAACGATCCGACAATAATTCCTATAACGAACAACAACTGCCAGTTCGGTAGAGAGGCAGGGCCATATTTACCCTTTTTTGTTGTAAAATATTCGAACTTGGACGTATCAATACCCACAGTTTTTTCGATAACAGCAGCGCTCCTTGCGAAGGTAGTTGACGCACCCAAAAATTTACCGGCAATTAATAGCGATAAAACGAGTAGTAAACCGGCCAGAGCACCTGAAATGTACGGATTCCAAGTCTTTTTATTCATAAAACCTAATACCTCCTGAAAAATTAGCTCATAAAAGATTAAACCAAACTTTATCCCTTTGATGAATAGACTATGTCATTTCTTTGGCATTCGAAACTTCCTCATTTATCATGGTGTTAAATTACTGAAACTTACTGAGCAATATATGTGCCACCATATTTTTGCTGAGAGTAAGGGTTGTTTGTGGGAAGCATCCCCTTGATTTTCATGAGAATATATAAACTCACCCTTGCAATTAAAGCTTTGAGCAGTTTATGTGCATTTGAAAAAGGGATTCGAAAATGTCTTATGAGACATTTGTGTTTCAAGCTTAATTCTGAGACATAAGGGAGTACTATTTAGACCGTATCAATACATAAATGGATAAAATGCCAATTTTCGGACTTTTTACGAATTCATCAAGTTTCGTACTCGAATAATTGAAACTCATTCGGATATTTTTAAGAAATGTTTGTGTCAATTTCATTAAATACAGGTTATCTCTTTGTTAAGATTGAAGAAAAATTTCCATGGGTGGCTATTTACAAGAAGTGAATAAGGAAAAACATGTGGGATGTTTATGTTAATGGGTTCAAGATCGGACATACCCGTAGATGTTTTTACCGGGCTTTCTGTTTCCCTTAATTCGGGTCAGCCAAGTACCCGGTTTGTAAACGGAAAAATACGAAGATCATCCTTTATATTTACTAAGTTTCTTTTTTGCCGTAAAAAGTCCGGCAACGCCCGACATGAGCAATAAGAAAGCAGACGGAACCGGAGTAGCAATCATCTGTTCTATCTTTATGTTGTCGACAAAAGCCATGGCCAATTGCCGGGGACTTTTAAAATTGTCCAGTTCGAACATTATTGATAGATCCGTCGCCTCATCGAAGAAAAAGGTCTCATCAAAATGCTGCCAATCGGAGATCGTGGCCTTGTTCCCACGCCCATCAGCAATGTTATCTCGCAAAATTTCATCGAAATAGGTGTCCCCGGCCAGACTCACAACGAAATCATCTCCTTTTTTTCCACCGAACCAGTTGAATGCCCATAAGTTGTAGTCGAAGTTGATGGAAACGGTTTTGCCGCCATCCACGGAAAAATCCTGACTCAAATTCGCTGGAAAAAAACCCATATCACTAAGAACGGCCTGCCGAGAACTGCCCGGGAGCGGATCAACATCAGCCCAACTTCCTTTGGCTGAGACATTGTAAGAGGACTGCCAGCCGGTCAGGCCGGACTCAAAATCACCGTTATCGATGAGAAAACTTGCTCCAGCCGGAGAAACAAAAAAGATAAGAGATAGTAAAAAACAGACAACAGTTAACTTTTTTCGCATGATACATTCTCCTTTTCAAAAACATTGTTAAGTTTGTAAAAACTATTTTTTCCAAAGACTTTTTCTTCCCTCACAAGCCCTCTGGCACATAGTTGGGACAGTCCCTGAGCAACGGATTCAACGCTTTCTTCTATCCATTGTTTTTCAAGCCACCACTCGGTGATTCCCTCCAAAGTGTCCTTTGCTTCAGGGTGTTTTTTTAAATAAAATAAAATCTGCGTTGCGATCCGATCATAGGAATCGACAAGGCTGTTAATTTTTTTCATATAAAACTCCATAAATAATGTTTAATATAGGGTTCGCTTTAAAACCAATTTAATCCGGCATATTCGAAATGTTTTTATAGAGCTTTTCCACTAAAGTCGACACCAGAAGCTGTGGTTGCCACATGAACAGAGCCTAAAAAACCATCACCTCCTTTTACGATATTTTATGCACAAAAAAACCCGACTCCGGTATGCAAGGCAGGCGAACCGGAATCGGGCTTTCTGGTACTTTATTCTGAAGCCAGTAAAGGACCCGACTCAATACTTACTATAGATCAAAACATCATCCTCATCAGATTTTTCCAGACAAATTTCTAAACAAATAAAGCCTAAAGCAAATCTTGTGCCAACAGATCTGTATGATATAACCTATAGAAAATAATAAGTTTTTAAAGTAAGGGTTCGTTAAAATTTCTCTGAAGAGGGACATTTTAAGTGCATTCGATATGCGGTTGAAAGATCATTGCCCAGTCATTTCGATGTGTTAAAAAGTGGGATATTTTGGTCGCGGCTGGAATAAAAATGTCCCGGATGTTCAGGACATTCTACAGGTAAAACGATAACTTGATGGTATAGGAATTTCCTTTTTTTGGAGCGGCGAAGCCGCGTTATATAGAATCGCGAAGCGATTGTATAACTTGAGTTATGCGATTGTGATTGAGTCAGGAACAAGGCATTGGGATCGGCAGGATTTAGGGACAATAATTTTGGGCAAAAGATCGGTCCTGATTAAACATCGTCTCAGGAAGGGGATTTAAAGGCATCCGCTGAGATCCGGTATTTCTTGATCATGCGTGCAAAAACCCTTCGATCCTTTCCGGCGGCTTTCGCTGTGTGAGTGATATTCCCCTGATACATTCGAAGCATACGAATAATATAGTTTTTTTCAAATTCTTCGATTATCCGTTTTTTAGCTTCCTGGAAGTTCAGATTCGATTCTGTTGTCGGTGTGAAACCATTATCCGAGGGGAGGTGTTCGCGATCGACAACCGGACCTGGCGTCAGAATCATCAATTGCTGAACCAAGTTTTCAAGCTGGCGGATGTTACCCGGCCATTCGTGAGCTGAAAGAGATGCCAGCACATCGGGTGAAATCTGTTTTATTCCGTATCGTTTTTCATATTTTTTTAAAAAATGTCTGACGAGCAGGGGGATATCCTCCCGGCGGTCACGCAGGGGCGGCACTGTGAGGGTGATCACGTTGAGGCGATAAAAGAGGTCTTCCCGAAATCGTCCCGTCTCCACATGATGCCGAAGGTCGTTATTGGTGGCGGCAGTCATATTTAGGTTGGCCTGAAGGGGTTTTCGTGACCCCAGAGGTCTGTATTCTCTTTCTTCAATAAATCTCAACAGCTTCGCCTGGCAGGTCGGATCAAGGGCATCCACTTCATCTAAAAAAATCGTTCCGCCCTCGGCTTCTTGGACGAGTCCTGGTCGCTTTGATTTGGCATCGGTGAAGGCCTCTCGGAAATGTCCGAAAAGCTCGTTTTCAAACAGCGTCGGGGGCAAAGATGCGCAGTTTACCGCTATGAAAGGGCCGACCTCTCTGGAACTTAGGTAGTGCAGTGAGCGAGCAACAATTTCCTTGCCTGTTCCGGTCTCCCCCTGAATCAAGACATCGACCCCGCTGCGGGCAACAATCGGTATTTTTTCGACCACGGCCTTAATCGCCCGGCTTTCACCGACAATTTTTTTGAGCGTTCGTTTTTCAGCTAACTGTTGCTTCGTCTGTTCGATCTCGCTGATGTCCGGTCGTTCGAGCAAGCGTTTGATGCGCGAGATTGCATCCAGAGTTCTCAGCGGATAGGTGATGAAATCGGGAAAAGAGCCCCTGGTAATCTGCAGAACATCTGTATGGCTGAACCGGCGTTGATCAAGCACCGGTATGATAACGGTGTTTCGATATTTATCGATCAAGCTCAGAAGATGACCGATGTTTTCTTTTGATGAGGTCGGCAGCACGGGTAGGATCAGCCGTGGTGAACCTTGATTTGACGACTGATCCCAGTCCGACATCGCAACTTCATGGTGCGTAACCGATTGGATCAGTCGGGTCAGTTCAAGGGCAATCTCTTGCGGGTGTGAGCAGATGATCAGAATTTTTTCAGTAGGTCGCATGGGCATGTCACCACGTTTTCATTCATACCGGCAAAATTGGGATGATCGTCGAATGCTATTTAATTGACTTTTATATGTTCAATTTGTATTAAAAATGTGTTAAAAATTGATAAACTCGTAAAAAGTCCGATTTAGACGGTTTCGTAAAAAGTTCAAATTCAAGGCGTGCAAATTTTGTAATCATGAGGTGTACTTATCGTACGTTGAATGATTACGAAATGCAGCACAACGCAGAAGTTGGACTTTTTACGAGACCGTCAAATTTGAATTCCCCGCTGCTTGTTGAAGCGTAACGGAAATTCCGTCTCTTGGGGCAGCACTGGATGAATTCAAATAAAACATAAGATCCTTTTAAAAGCGAAAGTTCGATGTCACAGCCCGGAGGGTTGTGGTTTACCCGCCTTCGGAGGGCTTACCTGCGGGAGTTTCATTTCATTTTATATAGCTCCCCTCGACCCCACTCTAAAAAACGGAGCTTGCGGGGAGCAGGCCGGTCAAGAATCCCTTCTTCGTATATTTAGGAAAAATTAACATAATTCTTATATTTCACAAATAATTCCTCCGTAATATCCTATCTGTTTCTATCCCTAAATCTACAATCCCAATTGAGGCACAAGAAACGTAGATTTCAGGAAATCTTTAAAAAAGAATTTGAATTTTAAAACAAAAGGAGGAGAAATATGTTGGTATATTTAATTTTGGCCGGTTTATTTATTTATTTAGTTGTGGTTTATTATCTGTGTCTAACATCCAATATGCCGGATTTGATGGATGTGGAAGAAGAATACTGAAGAATACATCATTACCCCGCCTTTGTTGCCACGGCATATTGATGATAGCGCAGAAAGGTTTCAGCGCCTTTGCTTCCCATATATCGACGCAGTGTTTTTTCATCAGTTTGTAATACCTGAATCTTGCACGAGTCTGAGGCTTTCATATGCAAGGCACTTAAGGGCCATAGTTCTGCTATTGCGAACCCTTAATAACGCAGCAGATGAAAGCCTCAGACTCGCCCTTTGGGTGAAAATTGATGAGAAAAAAAGAACATCATCCGATTTGCCATTTGGGTAAAATTTATGATACTATAATATTGTTTAAACTCGCTTCAATTAAGAATTATAAAGATTTTCATTAATTTTCATGTAGGATTCAGGTTGCATGTATTACGTCAACGTTAACTTACGTGTTGTTTTCGTGTGTAATCATCCTTTTTGACCAGCAACACGGCTTCTTTACGCGAAATTTCGCTGGAATGGAAACGAACGTTCCGGATAATCCGATAATCCACTACTTCCTTCAGGTGTTTACCTAGCAGTTCATAGAGTTTATTAGAATTGATATTATAAAGATATGGAATGTTTTCATAGGATAAATAGACTTTACGCACGGGTGATATCCTTTTTTTTAATTTTTGTTGGGACAAGAAAAAATCATCCATTTATATATATTTTGCACTATTTATTATCGGCTATCTTTTAGGATTATATTAGCCAAATGTTAATTTATCATTAATTAATCCATTAAACGTTCAGCGAAGTTGAATGTCCCAGCTTTGCTATGCAGGTATGTAAGTTTATATTCACCGCCCGCTTTATCAGCCTCAGGCTGATTCGCTTGAGGCACTCCAGTACGATCTGCCGGACCTACGGGGCAGGCAGAGGGCGCAGAGAATAATAATTTTTCCATTTCCATTACTCCATTACTCCATTATTCCAATTGGGGTGAAGCCTCTAAGTTTATTATCTGTGTAAATCTGCGAAAATCTGTGTCCCATTTCTCTTAAAAAATTTCCACAAAAAAACTAAATTTTCATCAAATCCATATACGCTGCTAACACTAAGTTGCCAAGGTATTCCCAAACAAGAATCCGGCCCGGGAAGAACGCTTGCCTATTCCCGGTGACGATGGTGAATACCTGGACATCACACGACCGGTTGGAAAACCATGCAGCAGGGGTAGGTTCAGGCGAATTCCCGGAGCAGTCATTCAGGCAAAAGATACGAGCCGGTTTGCCCTATTAGGGCACAGGGATTCTGTCAGAGGCTGGCCTTTTGATGGATTTCTTTCCGGACTTCTTTCCCGGGCTTCGATTCTTTTTTTGGTAAAAAATTAATTTTATAAAACTCAAATCCTATTCTAATATTACACTAACAAATCATCTATAAATGAAATTGAAAAAGACGTCTTGCTTTTTAGGAATGATCGTACATCGGATTGAAAATCATACCTCACTGAGCGGCATAGCCGCGTTTCATTAAATTGTTAGACGATTTTATTTATTGAAGGTCTGCATACATGCCAGCAAAACGCCCAAAGGTCATCCAAAACAAAATATCCCGGTCGAACATCAAAATAAAGCGACTTGTTGAATATTTGGAGACAACCAAAGAGCAGAAGTTTACCGGTTATATAAAAATCAATTTCAGCCAGGGCGGTATCAGCCGAATTGAAAAGTTTGAGGAGATACTCAAAAATTGAAATTCATCCTAATTGAGCGAACTTGCTTTTGTTTACGCTCAATTAGTTTTAACAAAGGAGAAAAATACACATGATCCATCATCGAGCGGTCATGGCGCAGATCATTGTTGCGGCACTACTGGTGGGATGTTCCTGTACCTCGGACGCATCGGCCAAAGTTGGATATATTGATCTCAAGCGTCTTGTCAGAGACTCCAGCATGGGCAAGGAAGCCCGAAAACAAATCCAAGCCTTGAGTCAGGAAAAAGAGAAAGCGGCCTTTGAAAAACTTCAAAAGATCAAACAGCTCAAGTCCGAACTTGATGAACAGAATGCTTTGCTGACGGAAAATAAAAAGCGGGATAAACTTCAGCAGTTACAGAATCTCAACAAGGACTATAAGCGTTTTATTGCCGATTCCAAGGAGGAAATCGCTCAAAAAGACCGGGATCTGGTGGCCTTGATTCTGAAAAATGCCGAACAGATCATCAAAACTATCGCAAAGAAAGGTCGCTACACCTTAATATTAAAAGATCCCAATGTGCTGGGATACCTGGATCCGGAAGTCGATATTACGAATAATGTTTTAAAAAGAATGGATGCACAGATGAAAAACGGGCATTTTAAAATATCGAAATCGGAAAAACCCTAATGAAAACCAGGCCCATCATTTTGATGTTTATATATGTTGTTGCCGGTTTATGGATGCAACACGTGTTTGGGGCTCATAAACTCCCCGTTGCCATCATTTCGGAAACCCAATATAGATTCAAGTCCGTTTTAGAAGGTGACGACATCGCCCATGATTTTGTGGTACAAAATACCGGAGACGCACCCCTTTCCATTGAAAACGTTCGAACCGACTGAGGGTGTACCCATGTCTCGTATCCGAGACAGATCCCTCCCGGCGGAGAGGGAAAAATTATCATCAATATCGATACAAATAACAGCGGCGGACGGAAAATCCGAAAAAAGATCGTTGTTCAAACCAATGATTTAAAGAACCCGCAACATGTGCTGATCATCTCCGGTTTTGTCGAAAAATTTGCTGTGGTGGACCCGTCCTTTGCAAAGTTAAAGGGGACTGCCGACCAAAGCATAGAAACATCCGTAACCATTACCCCGGCGGAAAAATATCCTTTTCGTATTGTGGACGTTTCAGCCAAGAAAGGAGACAATATCCGCTTGACGTTCAAGGAAATACATTCCAAAGACCGGAATCAATATGTTCTCATGGTAAAAAACATCAAAAACAGAAAAGGCCGGTATGTGGATAAAATCTATTTAAAGACAGACAGCACCATTCGTCCGGTCATCGAAGTTGTTGTGGTCGGCATCATATCCTAACCCGACCAATCCTGACACGGACGGCGGTCAAATGCCGGACGGCTGGGAAGTGACCTACGATCTTGATCTCACAAGTGATGATGCCGGCGATGACCCTGACCAGGATGGATTTACCAACCTTCAGGAGCACAATGCCGGTACGAATCCGGAAGATCCTGATTCCTACCCGCAGGCGGTTCCGGCCATTACCGCCTCTGGTTTTTTAGTGACTCTGATTTCTTTATTGGCAGTGGGGCTGATTAAGAGATTGAACCCTGAACAAAGCTTTATGGAATTTAAAATACCCTTACGCGGCAATAAAAAATTGCAGGTTCTGGTGAATCGAATCAAAGCGGATCAAGAGTTGATTCAGATTTGGAAATGCGCGAATGTCAATGCTGTGGATCGTTCAGGCATTAGTGATCATGGCGAGGTGCATGTTCGTATTGTGGCCAATGCCGCCCTGCGCATTATCCGATTGTTAGTGAAAGGGGGTGTTGAGCCAAGTGTAGTCGCACATCATGGATTGACCAGCGAAGATGCAGAGTTGATTGTGGTACAGGCAGCCTGCCTGCACGATACGGGAATTTCGGTGCACCGAAATTCTCATGAAAGATATAGTCTGTTTATAGGTTTTCGCAAAGCACGTGAGTTACTGGAAGGGATCTACGATGAACCGGATTTGACGACGATGGTGTCCGAAACATTGCATGCCATTGTTGCTCATGACGCAGGCGAGAAATGCCTTACTATCGAAGCCGGTGTCCTGAAAATAGCCGACGCAACAGATATAAGCAAAGGACGTTCCCGGATTCCCTTTGAAGCAGGAAAAGTAAATATCCATTCTGTGTCTGCACAGGCCGTGGATAGTGTAAGCATTATAGAGGGGAAGAAAAAACCGGTATGCATTGAAATTAAACTGGCTAATGCTGCCGGGATTTTTCAAGTTGATGAATTGTTGAAGAACAAGTTGAAATATTCACCCCTGACACCTTTCGTGGAAGTGACAGCCAGGATTGAAGGTGAAGTAGAGCGCAGGTTGTTTGAATCATATACGATATAGATTTAGGGCTCGGATTAAGACCATGAAAAATAAAATCATGATTAACGAACTTTTAACAGTTGGCTAATAATAAATAAATATGAGCGTGTTTTAAGAAAAAATAAAGTAAAAATTAATTCCCGGGTACTTTGCTGCCTCACCAACCTTGAGACCCAGAAAGCCCGAATTTTGAGTACGTTGCTCTTTATTCGGGCTTTTGTGTTTTATGCCCGACAGCAGTCGCAAGGGGGGTGATAAAAGCAATGGCAGATGGAGACCGACACCGTTTGAGTGATGTCGGAATATTGAGTTAAAAACATATCAAAGAGACCACCAGAAAAAGCCACACCCCGTGTGAGCGGGGGCCGGAAAGCCGACGGGTCTTGATTTGTTAAATAGAGAAATTGTCAAATAGTTGATTGGGTAACTCCTTTTCAAACTATTTTGCGATTCAACAAATTAACCTATTAACGATAACAAGATGGCCTGGCCGCCTGGGAAATTCGAATTAATGTTTCATGTATATGGAGGAAGAAAAATGAAAAAAATGATATGTGTATTAGCTGCCTTGATGCTGGTGTTCGGTATTGCCGGCCAGGCCATGGCGGCCTTCACGATGGGTGATCTGCAACTGGTGGCCTACGAAGAACCAGACAATTTGATTCCAGTCAGCTCTGCTGGTAACGAAGTGCACTTTGATCTGGGCATGGGCCAAAAAACAGGTGCTGCCGTATCTAATATCGATACCGGAATTTTACTTGGCGACTTCAGCGTAACCACCTGGAGCGATGTTTACGTGGGAATTTTCGGTGGCGGTTACAACACTTCTTGGGGCAATGAAGATGCTCTGTTCACCAGTGACTCGGCCGATTTTACCGTAGGTGGTGGGTATAGCTCATTCCAATCAAACGTTGTCAACAACTCGAGTGCAACATATATGAGTAACACCGACACGAAGCAGACTTATTTAAAATCCAATCTGAATCTTTACGTCCAAGGTATGGATCAAGGCGGTAATAACGTCGGCAACTATGGCGCATATTTAAATGTCCGCGATGATTTCGGTGGCGAGCTGCAGCTGATGGACGACAGCATTCTAAATGTGGGGTTGTATTCCGCAGGAGACCGTACTGCTGCAACCCTTTTGGGTTCCTTTTCGCTGGATACCACTGGCAGCGAACTTGTGGTTTCCTATGCCCCAACCGCTGTGCCGATTCCTGGTAGCCTGCTGCTGCTGGGCTCGGGTCTGGCGGGAATTGTCGGATTCAGAAGAAGAAACAGGGTTTAGTATATTTACAATAATCAAAATTTGTTTAAAAAAGGAGAAATAGAAAAATGAAGAAAAAACTTTCGTCTCTGATTGCTGGCTGTGCGGTCTTCACATTTGTGGGGGTTGCCTCGGCTGCAACCTATACGGTCAACATGTGCGGTGCATCGGCCCAGGCCGGTTTTTGGCAGAAGGCGGGTGCCGCGGTGGTAGCGAGTGCTTTAAATTGTACCGGCGGTGCCCAGGTGGACGGCACTGACGATAAACACCTGATTGTTCGCGGTCAAAACTGTACCGTCGGTGGTTCCGGTGGCCATACCGTTTACGTGCGTTACAATGCTGTGAACTCAGCGTTCGGTTGCACCAACTACGACTGCACGACCAGTTCCGATTGGGCGTTACCTGGCAGTTGTTCATTCACCGGCGGTTTTAACTGTAGTGGTGCTGAGGACGCTGCATGTATGCTCGGCTGCGCCGATGTGGATTGTGAAACCATTACCGCCGTAACCTTTGGTTTTGCCGGCGGTCGCAAGGGTGCTCCCGGAAACGGCGGCTCAGATCCGTTTATACCGCATGGCAGCGCTGCCGGTTATGCCACCACGGCCAACGTCGACTATCCTGGTGTTGTAGTTCCCTTTGGTTTCATCGCCAACAATGCTGTTACCGACGCTGTATGTGTCTATGACAATGTTCCCGCGAATGCCCATCTGGCCTACGATAAAAGAGGCTGGGAGTGTGATCCTCAAGAAGTGGACGCATGCCGTGGCGACTATAAATGTATTGATACCAACCAAGACGGCACCGGTGTGTGCATGGACGGTAACCAGGATGGCGACCTCGATCTGACCATCACCGGTAATGAAACTGCTTGCGGAGACGCCTCCGACTGTATGATGAATGATGTTGGTTCTGCTATTGATATAACCTGTGTGCCCCAGCCGTTGAAAAACGTCTCCCGCCTGATGGTGCTGCACATCTTCTCGGATGTTGTTAAAAACTGGCAGGATTTCGGTCCATCCTTCCCGAATCTGCCCATCGTCAAGTGCATGCGTCACGGAGGATCAGGCACCCATCAGACTCTGATCAATACCGTTTTCCGCGGGGATGCCACCATTAAAAACGTTACCGTACAATCGCCATCCGACGGCAGCTATGTTTGGCACTACAAAAGTTCTTCCGACCTGACCCGCGACTGCGTGGCTTACTATGACGGCGGTATCGGTTATGTGGACGCTGACAAGGTTATGTTCCGTTCCAAGATAGCCAACGGCATTCATCAGCTGATGTACCAGGGTGTGGCGCCCAGCCGCCAGGATGTGGCTAACGGTAAATACAATTTCTGGGCTGCCCAGAAATGTTTCTTCGATAGTACGAAAACTTGTTACGGCTCCCAAGACCAAAACATCCTTAATCTAATTATGACCAAAGCCGGCGATCCGCAGTTCCTCGATTTTGTCAACTTCGGTCAGAGGGCCTACTTCTGGGCCACCCAGGACGAAATGAAGGTCGAAAAGACAAGCGAATACGCCTATCCGACACGCAAGTAACAACGATCCAATTCTGGTAGCATGATATAACAATAGGGGCTGCTCAGGCAGCCCCTATTGTTTTGTTTTATACACAGATATCAGCGGATGTTTGGATATACTTTATAGGAATTATCAAAATCCATTCCGATTTTAATCATATCCAAATTCTAATACGATCTTAACAGGAACCAAACAATACTATCGGATAGTGTCTGCAAAGTTAATTCGTGTCCATCCATAAATAATAGGCTTCGATCCTCTTGCACGGGAAGCGGCCGGACGAGCCGGAACCAAACAGGATATTTTAATAATTTAACTTCCTGTGCCATCTAACGAATAGATACTGGATACTGGATACTCGATGCCGGACAAAATAAGGATAACTTCACTTTTTAAAGGCCAGCATCTGGAAACCAGAATCAAGCATCTTTTCCATAAAGGTACAACATGGAGTAATAAAAAAGTTTTGCCACAAAAAGCACAAAATTTACAACTAAGGAACTAAAGGAGTAAAACGTTATGAAAGTATTAAGAGGTATCGTGATCGTTGCCGGCTTGTTTATCTTGTCTTGCGCTGCTTCCGATTTTAAAGCCGGACATTATAATAAGAACCGGAAAGAGGTCGGTTGTGGCTTGCATTACACATGCAGGCTGGGTAACGGCGACATCATCGTGACCACCGACCCCTCGGTGGTCGAAGCGCCGTCAGCCAAAAAAGCGGCTGTATTTATTGAAAAGACCAGCTACAGTCCCATGGATATTACCGACTTTGATCAAGGCGAAGAGAAATCCGGGAAAGAAGAACTCAAATTTCTGGAAAAGGTTCTGGTTGAAAAGCTTGCCGCAGAGACCAAGGACTGGAAAATGAACACCGCCCGGACGCTTAAGGTGGAGGCCAAAGAGCAGGTCAGCCTCCCGGTAGAGGAACGGACGATTCAAATAGCTCGCATCAAAACCCACCCCAAGACAACCCGTTATGACAAAGAGATTTTTACCCGGATGACGGGTGGTGAGCTGGCCATGGACGAACCCGTCCTTTTACATTATGGAATCAAGGGGAAGGTGGTTTCAATCGAAGAAAACGAAGTCCTGGTGACATTTACGCCCGCATCCGATCAACCCCTTGACGGGCCTTTCGGCCCGGTGACGGTACAAGATAAAGGGGATCATTACGTGATCGAAATCGATGCCCAAAAGGGCCACCTCGTGCGGGTGGGTCCGGCGGTAGGGCGCATCTCCGAGGTCAATACGAACACGTTTCGCATCGATTACAGCCATCCGTTCGGTGGCGAAACCTTGATGTGCGACGTCAAAGTGACAGCTATCCATAGAGACCCATCCGTTCAGGTCGCTGTCGGGTCACAAGTTGGTGAAGCCCGGTTACCACCAATGGGCGCGCAAGCTGTCGCCTCAACCCCGTCTGGATTGGCATCTGGAAGCAATGATCAGGCCAAGGCCTTATTGTTGCCGGGCAATGCTCCCGACATAGCCCAGGAAGGGGACTTAGTGGAAGTTGACTATACGGCTTCCCTCGAATCCGGCGAAGTGATTTGGACCACAAGGAATAGCGTCGTTGAAGATCCGAAGCGGAAAAAAATGGATGGCCACCAGGCGCAAGAGATCTTCAGATCGGAAACGATTTTAGTGGGCGGAAAGGAATCGTTTCCCGGATTGGCCGATGCGGTCATAGGTATGCAGGCCGGAGAGCGCAAACAGTTTACCCTTCCAGCCGAAAAGGCATTCGGCGAACGTAACCCGCAACTCATACGGCAGTTCGATTGCACCAAAATAATCCCCAAACGGGTAACCCTTCCAGCTCAAGAGTACGTGAGACAATTTGGCGGGTTCCCGGTCAAGGATAAAACGGTCGCCTATAATCCATACACCATTGGTCGGGTGGTCGACATAACCGAGCAAGGCGCTGTTTTGGAGCTTTCGCCTAACAAAGAAGATATGGTCTCCGATTTTGGTAGCACGCGGATGCGTGTGATCGGTGACAGTATTCATATCACCCTGACACCAAAATTGGGAGCGCCCTTCGAGCTTGAAAAACAGCGCGGTAATGTGGTGGCAGTTGACGACAGACGCTTCACAGTTGATTTCAATCATCCTCTGGCCGGCGAGAATATCGTGATGGATATGAAGGTGGTATCTCTGACCAAGGCGGCCAGTTTCGCCGGAAAAGAGATCCAATGGATCGAAGATTACGACAAGGGGTTGACCGCAGCCGAAAAGCTCAACAAACCTGCGGTACTTGTGCTCTATACGGACTGGTGCTCATACTGCAAAAAGTTGTTTAAAACGACCCTCGTGGATCCCAGGATCAAGATGATGAAAGATGATTTTGTCTGGGTCAAGGTGAACTCGGGCAAACAAAAAGAACTCAAGGCGTTATATGGACAGAAAGGTTTTCCTATGACCGTTCTGCTGGACACCCATGGCGAGGTTATCGGAAGTATTAAAGGCTTCAGACCTGCCAATGAATTCATGGTTGAGTTAAAAAAGGCGCTAAACGGAAGCAGCGCCTGCCCCAAGCTGAAGGCAAAGAATCAAATGAAAAAAGAATCATGAACGTGTTCCACGGTTGAATCCTTTACGGAGATTTGAATTGTATTTGTTATCTCACCTTATTCATAACGGAAAGACAGAAATGCGCAAGCTTTTCAGAAAATATCGAACCTGTTTATCGTTTTTTCTTATCGCCCAGCTCGTATTGCCGCAGGCACTATTTGCCCGTAGGGCACAACTGCCCGGATTTTATGGTAGCGTATCAAACCTGCCACAGATAGCCTCGAACGCCCTTCCCAAAGTCAAACCGGATGGTCTTATTCAGGGGGTGGCCGGTTTGAGTCGACCCCAGAGCAACCAATTGATCGTTCACCAAAATAAGTCCAGGGCCATCATCGACTGGGAATCCTTTAATATCGGCGAGGATGCCTGGACTCATTTCGACCAGCATGGAAACACTGACTGGGCGGCGCTGAATCGAATCTATGATCAAAATCCCAGTCTGATATTCGGCAAACTCACGGCAGATGGGAAAATATATCTGATTAACCGGAACGGCATTTTGTTTGGCCCGGGATCACAAATAAATGTCCACTCTCTGGCGGCTTCATCTCTTGATATCGACGTGCAGGACTTTCTGGGAAACACCATGCACTTCACCGGAGATAATGCACGGGGAGTGATTTCCAATCACGGTGATATCAGGGCAAAGCCGGGAGGTTTTGTGTACCTCGTGGCGCCGGATGTGGAAAATGCCGGTTCCATCGATGTTCCCTCAGGTCGGGTCGCTCTGGCCGCCGGAAACGATGTTGAGATGGTTATCCTGGAGGCGGAAAGTCGTGTCTTTCCGTTCGTCTATGTGCAGCCCGGTACTCGGGGAACAGCCGCCAATCTCAAAAACGGAAGCATCACCGCCGATACCGGTGTCGCCGGTCTCTATGGGCGGAACGTGAACCAGGACGGTTATATCCGGTCGGTTACGGCCGTCACAAACAACGGCCGGATCGAATTGCACGCCTCGGAGAATGTCACAACCGGCGCCAACAGCATAACAGAATCAAAGATCACCGATAACCCAGAGTCGGTCCACTCGAGTTTTGGTCTCACCGGAGGAGAAATCCATGTCGCGGGTCTGGATGAAAAAATCGTTGTTCAGGATCAATTTCAAAATCAAATGACAAATACCAGGCGCATCGTGCACGCCGGCGCCATGACGGCCAAGTCAGGCACCGTAACCTTGTCCGCACAGGAGCGTGTATATCTAGAATCGGACAGTCGTATCGATGTCAGCGGCTATTGGGTGCGGAATTCGGCTGCTGCTGTCACCGTGGAAGCTCAGTTGAACAGCGTTGAATTAAAAAATGACCATACCCAAAAAGACGGCATTCTCCAGGGTATGACCGTTGTGATTAATCCAAAGGAAGGATCGTCTATTGGCGATTTGTCCGCCACATTGAACTCAGAGTATTTAACGGCGCGCGAGATGGCTACGGCCGGCGGTGAAATCCGGCTGTCGGCTCCGGATGGTGACATTATCGTGAGAGAGGATGCCCTTCTAGATTTTTCGGGCGGCGGAACGATTGTTTCAAGTGGCCACTATAATACCACCAAGCTGGTTTCGGGCACCAGG